>JAYGCG010000046.1:0-53596 GCA_046583455.1 Dehalococcoidia bacterium
AATCACCTTCGCCATCTCCCCCACAGCCGATGCTCAAAGCCACGAAAGACGCAATCAACGCCGCCGTCACTCGCGTCACCGCCGCCCGTATCCGGGCAGTTCCTCTCAAGTCCAATTTTCCGTGGGCATGTTCGACATGAGTAATTGATTCGGTTCAGGCCGCATATGCATATGATTCAGTTCAACTCTGAGGGAACGATCACGATGCGGCCAGATACGATGTGACATGTTAGAATTGACGCGTTCTTTGGCGGTCGCCCGCCATCCGCATGGTCGCTCCCGCTGCCACCTAGACAACACGAACTGTATCCCCCTCAGGAGGGCCCCTTGGCCCAGACAGCTCAAGGTTATTCGTTTTCCAAGTTCGCCGGCCTGGACTTCTACGCCGAAGTCAACGCCGCCACATTAGATCTGGCGCAGATCGGCAAACAGCGCAACATTGTCGATCTTAGCTGCGGAAACGGCGGCATCTCAAAGCAAATTCTCGAAAGGCTTGAGGACGCCAAACATAGCGTCATCTACGCCATCGATCACTCGGCGTCCGCACTGCGCGACGCAAGAGAGAACATCGGTGATCGAACGGACCCCGCCGTTAAATATGTGCAGGGAGAGGTCCAGAACCTCTCGGAACTGCTCGGCGAAAAGGTGGACTCAATTGTCTACTTCAACGCCATCCACTACGTACCGGACAAGGCAGCGCTCCTGAAGATGATCCGGGAAGCCATCAAGCCCGGCGGGACCTTCGTTTTCAACAGTTCGTTCTTCAAGGGCGCACACCCACCGGAGACAGATCTGTTCGCTCGCAAGTGGATGATGAAGTCACTCCGCATGCTGAAACGTGAATATGGTCTGCGTGCCATCCGAGCCGACAAGACCGAGGCGCGTCAGCAACTCACGCCTGAGGAGTACTACGAGCTTCTTCGCGATGGTGGTTTTGAGATCACTGCGGAAGAGATTCACCGGATCGAAGTTCCGATCGACGGCTGGTATGACATCAGCGGTTTCCAGGACTTCATCGAGGGCGTGATGCCCGGCGTACCACTTGAGATCGCCCGCGAGTGCCTGCAGAAAGCCTGCAAGGAGACCTGGGAAGAGATGGAGCTGGACACAGTGCCACGCAACTGGATGATGGTCGTAGCCTCCCGGGCATAACCGGCGCCGTCCAACGATGTGAAATAGAAACGCCCCGGTCAATCGACCGGGGCGTTTGTTGTATCTCAACATTACCGTAGGGGCGTATGGCAATCGACCCCGACCACCGTGGTATATCAATACCGGTCCCCCACAACAACGCGCCCCTGCCGGTCCAGGTACTCGTCCAATCGCATGACGTTGTATGCCGCCTCGCCGCGCGCCAGGCTCTCCACGGCTGCCCGCGCCGTGTCGATGGAGGTGAAGATCGGCACACCTCGCTCCGCCGCCGTCCTGCGAATTTCGAACCCATCCTGCAGGATCGTCCGGTCGCCGGTAACCGTGTTCACCACAACGCCGACCGTACCGTCCTCGATGATGTCGACCACGTTCGGGTGACCCTCAGAAAGCCGCTTCTCTATCGCCGTGACCGGCAACCCCGCTGACTTGATCAGCGCAGCAGTCCCGGCCGATGCGTAAAGCGGATGGCCGCTTTCAACCAACGACCGCACAAAGGGCATCGCCATCGCTTTGTCTTTATCGGCGAGGCTGAGAAGAACGCTCGTCCCTTCCCCGATCGCCATTCCGCTTGCGATGAGCGCCTTCGCCACGGCGCCTCGATAATCCGTATCGATCCCCATCACCTCACCGGTGGACTTCATCTCTGGTCCGAGATAGGTATCTACCCCGACAAGCTTGGACATGGAGAACACCGGCGCCTTCACGGCCACCAGGTTCCGGCGGACCACCAGCCCCGGCTCGTAGCCCTGCTCCTTGATCGACTGGCCCTGCATCACGTTGACGCCGATCTCGATCATCGGCACCCGCGTGACCTTGGAAATAAACGGAATGGTGCGGCTGGAGCGCGGGTTCACTTCGATTATGTAAACCTCGGACTCGCCCGTGTGGGGACCCGGCTCCCCGAGTGACCGGTAGGCTCCACCGCCCGTAATCACGAACTGGATGTTCATCAGCCCGCGGATGCCGAGCGCAACACCGATGCGGTGTGTGAAGTCGACAACCGTGTCGACCTCGGCCTCGGTCAGGCTCAGTGCCGGGTAAACGGCCATCGAGTCCCCGGAGTGCACTCCGGCCCGTTCGATGTGCTGCATGATCCCGGGAATCAGGACGTTTTCGCCGTCACACACGGCATCGACCTCGACCTCGATCCCTTCTAGATACCGGTCCACAAGAATCGCCTGACCCGGCGTCGCACCGAGCGCCAGCAGGTTGCTGAAGTAGCGCACCAACTCCGAGGCGTTCTGGATGATCTCCATCGCCCGGCCACCGAGCACGTAACTCGGGCGCACCAGCACCGGGTACCCGATGTTGTCGGCAATCTGGAGAGCGTCTTCCGCAGTGATCGCCGTTCCACCCGGCGGCAACGGGATTCCGACCTCCGCGGCGAGGTCTTCAAACCGGCCACGGTCAGATGCCTGGTCGATGGTCGAAGCAGACGATCCAAGAATCGGCAGGCCCGCTACATCGAGCCCCTGCGACAGGTTGATCGCAGTCTGTCCGCCGAACTGGACTATTGTGCCGGGAGGCTCAAGCGCCGTGTCTTCTTCAGAACCGTCATAACCGGCGCCGAGGCCCGACTCGTTATCGATGATGTCGCGTACCGACTCGTCGTCCAGCGGCTCGAAATACAGCCGATCTGAAGTATCGAAGTCGGTCGAAACCGTCTCCGGGTTTGAGTTCACCATCACGGCGCCGTACCCACTCCGCTGCAACGCCCATGCGGCGTGCACAGAACAGTAGTCGAACTCGATCCCCTGCCCGATCCGTATCGGGCCGCTGCCGAGCACGATCGCCTTCTTGCCCTTCATGGGCAGCGCCTCGTTCTCCTGCTCATATGTCGAGTAGAAGTACGGCGTCTCGGCCTCAAACTCGCCGGCGCAGGTATCCACCATCTTGTAGACCGGCCGCAAACCCCACTCCAGGCGCTGCGTCCTTACTTGCTCGGGCAGGAGGTCGGACAGCGTGCCCACCTGGGCGTCCGAGAACCCGAGCCGCTTCGCCTCCCACAGCAGGTTCCGCGTCAGGTCCTCCGCCAGCAGACGACGTTCCATGGAAGTGATGCGATGCAGAGCGCGGGTGAACCACGGGTCCACACCCGTCAGCTCAGACACCTCTTCCGCAGTCCAGCCACGTCGCAGTGCGGCAGTCAATTTCCAGATTCGGTTGTCGTCCGGCTTGAGATCGAAGTTGCCGTCTTCCCACTTCGGGTCCTGCCACAGCAACGACCGTCCACCGACCTCAAGACAACGCACAGCTTTCTGCAGTGCCGCTTCGAACGTCCGATCGATCGCCATCACCTCGCCGGTCGCCTTCATCTGCGTGCCGAGGCTACGGTCGCCGGTCGGGAACTTATCGAAGGGCCAGCGCGGGATCTTGACGACGCAGTAATCCAATGCAGGCTCAAACGCCGCGGATGTCCGGGACGTCACCTCGTTCGGGATCTCGTGGAGCCTCTTGCCGAGTGCGATCTTCGCCGCCACGCGGGCGATCGGGTATCCGGTCGCCTTTGACGCCAGCGCGGAGGACCGACTTACGCGGGGGTTGACCTCGATCACGTAGTAATGCGGCGAGTCTTCGGGGATCGCGGGCAGAGTGGCCGCCACCTCGGTGCCCGGCCTCAACGCAAGCTGGACGTTACAGCCGCCCTCAATCCTGAGCCCCCGGATGATGTTCAGGGACGCCGTCCGGAGCATCTGGTACTCCTTGTCGGACAGCGTCTGGCTCGGTGCGACAACGATCGAGTCGCCCGTGTGGACCCCCATCGGGTCCAGGTTTTCCATATTGCAGATCGTGACGGTGTTGTCCTCACCGTCCCGCATCACCTCGTACTCGATCTCTTTCCAGCCGACGAGTGACTTCTCGATCAGAACCTGCCCAACAAGGCTGGCGGAAAGCCCGCCCCGGGCGATCTCCCTTAGCTGTGCTTCGTCAGCCGCGACGCCGCCGCCCGTGCCGCCAAGCGTGTATGCAGGCCGCACCACAACCGGATAACCAACTTTCTCGGCGGCTACAACCGCATCCTCTAGCGTTTCTACCGCTTCGGACGGTGGGGTCGGCTCGCCCAGCCGATTCATCAAATCCCGGAACTTCTCCCGGTCCTCGGCCATCTCGATCGAGGCGATCTGGGTACCAAGAACCCGAACGTTGAACTTCTCGAGCACGCCGGACTCCGCCAGTTCAACAGCAAGGTTCAACCCGGTTTGGCCTCCGAGCGTGGGCAGAATGCCGTCCGGCCGTTCCCGCTCGATGATGCGCGACACAACGGCCACCGTCAGCGGCTCGATGTAAACGCGGTCAGCCACGTCCTCGTCCGTCATGATCGTGGCCGGGTTGGAGTTGACAAGGACAACCTCGACCCCTTCCTCACGCAACGACTTACAAGCCTGCGTACCGGCGTAGTCAAACTCAGCAGCCTGGCCGATAACAATCGGACCAGAGCCAATAACGAGAACCTTCTTAGGAGCAGAGTCTCTCAAGCGATTGCCTTCTTTGAACTAGACATGAGCCCCATAAACCGATCAAACAGATACTCGGCGTCCTGCGGTCCCGGCGACGCTTCTGAGTGGTACTGGATCGTCATGATCGGCAGGGTCTTGTGCCGGAGACCCTCGACCGTATCGTCACTCAGGTCCCGGTGCGTCACCATCACGTCATCCGACAGCCCTTCGCGGGACACTGCATACCCGTGGTTTTGCGCCGTCACGTAGACCCGACCTGACTCTTCATCCATCACCGAGTGGTTACCGCCGCGATGACCGAACTTGAGCTTGAATGTCTCGGCCCCGAACGCCTTCGCTATCACCTGGTGTCCAAGGCAGATGCCGAACATCGGCACCTGCTCGGATAGCGCCTTCGCCACCTTCACAACAGATTCCAGGAACACCGGGTCGCCGGGACCGGGCGACAAGAGTACGCCGTCGGGCTCTAGCGCCATCACCTGTTCAGCCGTCACGTCCATCGGCACGACTGTGACGCGTGCGCCGCGCTTCTCAAGATTGCGGAGGATGTTGTGCTTCACGCCGAGGTCGATCACGACCACGTGCGGACCACCGTCCCGGGACGAACCGCCGTCCCACGCATACGTCTCGGCGGTAGAAACGTCCGCCACGACATCGAACTCGCCGTACCGCGGCGCGGCGCCAAGCCGCTTCAGTCCGTACTCGATATCTTCCTGCGCCGTAACCAGCCCCATCATCACGCCGCGCGACCGCAGCTTCCGGGTGATCGCCCGCGTGTCAACGCCGGAGACTCCGGGAATGCCGTTCTCGACCAGATACTCGTGGATGGTCGACTTGCTGTCACGATGGCTCGGCAGATCGCAGTCCTGCCGCACCACAAAACCGCGCACCTGAATCCTACGAGACTCCCAGTCGTCGTTGTTCACGCCGTAGTTGCCGATCAACGGGTATGTCGGGACGAGGATCTGGCCGCCGTATGAAGGGTCGGTCAGCATCTCCTGGTATCCGGTCATCGACGTGTTGAACACCACCTCGCCGGTGGCCTCAACGTCCGCCCCGAGACGCTTCCCGGGGTAGACCGATCCGTCCTCAAGGACGAGGTACGCCGCGAGTCTCTCGTGAAGATCGCTACTCAACAGCCACACCGGCCTCATGCACTACTTCACCGGCGTAAAGAGTCGTCACTACTCGGCCTTTCAATGTCGTTCCGGCAAGTGGAGTGTTCTTGCCCTTTGAGAAGAATGCTGAAGGGTCAACCGTCCATTCGGACGCCGGATCAAGCACCACAACATCTGCCGGGAGTCCGGGTTTCAGAGATCCAAGCTCTCTGCCCAAAAACCGTGCCGGGGCGGCGGTCATGCGCTCGATCAAATCTTCCAGCGACAGCGTCCCGGCGTGAACCGGGACCATGCAGGACCCGAAAGCAGTCTCGATGTTGCTAATGCCATGCGCCGCTTCCTGGTAGGTACATTCCTTATCCGTCGCAGCGTGCGGCGCATGGTCCGTGGCGATCATGTCGATCGTCCCATCGGCCAGCCCTTCCACCACGGCGTCTACGTCATCGTTCGTGCGTAACGGCGGGTTCACCTTCGTGTTCGTGTCATACGCAACCGTGCTGAGAGCGCCGTCGTCCGGGGTCGCTCCGCCGAGCCCATACACCCACGCATCGGTAATACTCACGTGATGCGGCGTCGCCTCCGCCGTCACCCGCAGCCCGCGCTCTTTCGCCCGACGCACCGCTTCAACAGCCCTGCGAGTGCTCAAATGGGCGATATGCAGCCGCCCACCCGTCAGCTCCGCCAGAGCGATGTCCCGCTCGACCATCACCGTCTCGGCCTCAGATGGAACGCCTGTCAGCCCGAGATGCGAGGCGATCACGCCCATCTGCATCTGGCCCGCGCCCGCTATCGACGGCTCTTCGCAGTGGTTAATGATCGGCAATCCCGTCACCTGCGAGTAGGTCAGTGCCTGCCTCATGATGTTCGGGTCCGCCACAGGGTTTCCGTCGTCCGAGAAACCGATAACACCGGCGCCCGCCAGCTCCGCCATTTCGACGAGCCGCTTTCCCGCCCGCTCCAGCGTCACAGCACCGATAGCCAGCACCCGCACAACGCCCTGCTCACGACCCGTCCTCAGGACCCACTCCACGGTCGAAGCGTTGTCCTGGTTTGGCTCCGTATTTGGCATGGCGCAGATGGTCGTGAAACCTCCTGCCGCCGCCGCCCGGGTTCCGGTGGCGATCGTCTCTTTGTGCTCAAGCCCCGGTTCGCGCAGATGCGTGTGAATGTCGATGAACCCGGGAGCGACCACCAGCCCGGTGGCGTCGATAACCTCATATCCATCAGGGGCATTCCCGGGTGCATCTGTGACTGCTTGCACGACCCCGTCCTTCAAAAGAACGTCGGCAAGCCGATCTATCCCCTGCGCCGGGTCGATTACACGCCCGCCTGTGATTGCGATCGGTTTACTCACCGCCGCGAGACCTCGCGCAGAGCATGTAGAGAACGGCCATCCTTATCGCCACGCCGTTGCTCACCTGTTCCTCGATAACCGCCTGCGCGCCATGTGCCACGTCCGAGCTGATCTCGATGCCCTCGTTCATAGGACCGGGGTGCATGAGCAGCGCCCCCGGGCTGGCAAGCGCCAACCGTTCCGAGTTGATGCCGTACAACTTTGAATACTCACGCAGATCCGGCAGATTCCCGGAGTCCTGCCTCTCTCGCTGGATGCGAAGCGCCATCACAACGTCTGCGCCTTCAAGCGCCTCTTCAACTCGATCCACCACTTTGACCCCGGTGAAAGCAGCGCTCTCGTCCTGCTCCGTCCCGGGCCTCAGCCCGTAGGGCAACAGCGTCGGCGGACCGCAGACGGTCACCTCGGCGCCCATCTTTCGGAGTCCCCACACATCGGAGCGTGCCACCCGGGAGAAGTGAAGGTCGCCGATGATCGTCACCTTCTTGCCAGCGATGTCGCCCAGGTGTCGGCGCATCGTGTACAGGTCGAGAAGTGACTGCGTCGGATGGGCGTGGGTGCCATCACCCGCGTTGACCACAGCGGCGTCGATCTTTGATGCCACAAAGTAGGGAGCGCCGGAGTGCGGGTGCCGCATCACCAGCACGTCGATCTTCATAGCCTCAAGCGTGCGCACCGTGTTCAAGAGCGACTCGCCCTTGGACACGCTGCTTGCCGAAGCCGACACGTTGATGACGTCCGCGCCAAGCACCTTGCCAGCCTGCTCAAAAGACACTCGTGTCCGTGTGCTGTTCTCGAAGAACAGCGTCAATATCGTCTTGCCCCGCAGAGTCGGGGTCTTGCGCACGTCCCTGGAAAGCACCTCGTTCATGCCGTCCGCCGACAGGAGGATGTGCTCGATCTCTTCCTTTGAGAAGTCGTCCAGGTCCAGAACGTTCCTTCTCGATCCAGACAGACCGCCGAACATAGGAGGCTGATTGGGGCGTGCCTGGCCGGGCTTCCGACGAGGCGCGGGCGGGGCCTGGGCTGTCTCGTTTTCCGGGTTGTCAGATTGACCTTGAGGACGTTCCGGCGTCGTTGTCGCAGCGCGTGTGCGTGCCATATTTAGCTTTGTCCCCCACCGGGATTTAGAGAATAGGCAGTTGCCTCACTCTGACGAAGCAGTGTCACGCCGTCAGTACCGTCGACCTCCTCCAGCATCACTCGCACCTCTTCACCCCACGCCGTCGGCACGTTCTTGCCAACGTAATCGGCCCTGATCGGCAGTTCCCTGTGCCCACGATCGACCAGCACTGCGAGCTGTATCGAGCTTGGCCGTCCGAAATCCCGTATGGCGTCCAGCGCCGCCCGAATCGTTCGACCCGTGTACAAAACGTCGTCCACCAGCACGACCGGCCGGCCATCTACCGGGAAAGTGATCTCACTTGGCACGACGGGTTTGATAGATGCAGAGTCCGGATCGTCCCTGTAAAGCCGGGGGTCGAGCGTTCCGAAGTCGGTCTCGACGCCCTCGATCGAAGTGATCAGATCGGCGATCCGGCGTGCCAGTTCGACGCCGCGGCTGTGCAGTCCAACGATCGCAACCGGACGCTCATTGCGCTCCAGGATCTCGTGGGAAATACGGACAAGCGCGCGGCGGAGTTGCTCCGCCGACATGATCAACCTGCCTTGATTTTCAAGCCCGTCATGCCCCTGAGACACAAGAAAACCCTCGTCATTCCTGGTCCAGTGGCAGGCGGCGAGGGTTGGCGCTCGTAGCTATGACGTACGCCCTCGGGCGAACGAAGCTGCGGTACCGGGTGTCCTTGCCAGCCTCTCTGGACTGAGTTAAAGGTCACCGGCCGTCCCGACGCAGCACGCCGGAACACTCGGTTGTTCCATAAAGGTTAGCACCGAGGCGGTTGGGCGGCTACCCGGTATTACGGACGTTGAGGGGACAAGCCCCGGGCGGAGCAAGCGCCGCCCATACGGTGTGGTGGCGTCCATATGGTCATCCCGATACTGAGGATTGCCCCCTCTCCCCAACGCGGGAGAGGGCCGGGGTGAGGGGGTGTCCGCCGCCAGGCGGGCCCGACGCCACTACTGCCACCGCGGGCTAGCGTACCCCTCCACGCGCACCACACGTCCACCATCGTCCACCGCCACGCGCGCGGCGCGCTGCACCTCAAGCCGAGTCCCGCACTTACACCGTGTTATCCGAACCAGCCGTTTGCGCACCAGCGATTCCCGACATACGGGACACGTAAACACATATCGCTGTCGAGAACCCCACGCTCCTATTGGCACATTTACAAACCGGTTCGGCTCGATCCCCAGCTCGCGGCAGACCGACTTGAACAATCGACCGTGCGAGCTGGCCTTCTTATCCCTGTGATGCGTGATCGCATGCGCCGTCTCGTGCAAGAGCACCTTCTCGACATGCGACTGCTCGCCAAACGCCAGGAGCCGTGAGCTCAGAGCGATCTGGCGCTTGTCAGGTCGATAACTGCCCAGCGTCCGAGTCATTCGTCGAGAGACCCGTATCGAAGAAAGCGGCTCCATATCCGGTTCGTGACGTTCCAGAGTGGAACTTAAAAACTCATCAAGCTCGGCCACACGCTCCGGCGAATCCACCTTCTGTGACGGATCGATCGCGCCAGATATGCTTCCGTTCCGGGTCGCCTCACGCGCCGGAGGCGCAAGCCTCAACCGTCGCAACAGTCGTCTCACCGGACGCCCGAAAACCGGTTCGGGGACAGACCCGAAACGTCGACACTTGGCGTCTTGCCCGCCACCATTTCTGCGGCCACCTTCGCCATCGCCGGTCCTAAAAAGATCCCCTTGCGTCCAGTGCCGGACGCTATGAAAACACCGGCGTTATTAGGCGCCGGTCCGACCATGGGTAGACCGTCCGGAGCGACCGGGCGCAAGCAGGCCGTGTGATGTACAAGCTCGGCGTCCGCCAGATAAGGAAGAATCTCCACGACGGACGACATTATCGTGTCCCGGCCGTACGGCGTAGGCGTCTCGTCGAAACCGACGCGCTCTTCGGTCGTTCCGCACCAGAGCAGCCCGTCCGGCTTCGTTGTCGCGTAGTTGTGTGACCAGGAAAGCGACACCGCCAGCGGATCGCCCGGGGCCTTCAAACGAAGAATCTGTCCCTTCAGTGGCGAAATCGGCATGTCGATGCCCAGCCATTCGGTCGCTTTGCCCATCCAGGGACCGGCCGCCAGCACAAATGCGCCCGCCTCGATAACCTCGCCGGAACTCAGAACCACGCCAGAAATATTGCCCGCCGTCCGGGTCACTCCGGTCACCTCTGCGTTACGCATCACGGCGCCGGCACGTTCCGCCGCCTGCCAGAGCGCCAGGGTGAACTTGTACGGCTCGACCTCGCCAGAGCGATCTGTCAGGAGGCCTGCGCTCACAGACGGGCCAACTCTCGGCTCCAGCGCGTGTACAGACGCCTCGTCGTGCCACTGCACCACGCCCTTGTAATGCTGCTTAAGCCAGTTATGAGCCTCCCGCAGATCGTCCACCTGCGCGGGAGTCGTGGCGAGCGTCAGGGACGTCTTGCGGCGGTATTCGTACTCGACACCGCTCTCGGCCGGAAGTCGCTCCGCCAGCTCGGCGTGTATCGCTTCTGAGGCTTCAGAAAGCGGGAGAATAGGATCGTCTTCGATGATCCCGACTATAGGCGACAGCCCGCCGTAGGCGAAGCCGGAAGCATGGCTGGCGACCGAGTCACGCTCGATCAGCGTCACGGAATAACCGTCACGCGTCAGAAAGTACGCCGTGGCGCAGCCAACGACGCCGCCGCCAACAATTACAACGTCTGGCGAATCCGGCAAGGCTTGGCTCGAACCTCTATCGGAGTCGGAAGCTTGTGTAGGTCGCGGCCTCGTCGTCGGACGATCGGCTCGATCGACGAGCGACCCCGCTATCGATAGCCGCCTGCGCAGTAGCGGCAGCGACGCGAGTCACCACGTTGGCGTCGAAAACGCTGGGAATCACGAAGTCCGGCCCCAGACTCTCCTCAGGAATGACGGACGCCAGCGCCCGTGCGGCGGCGAGCTTCATCTCGTCGTTGATCTCCGAAGCCCGCACATCGAATATTCCCCGGAACAGTCCCGGGAAGCCCAGCGAATTGTTGACTTGGTTCGGGTAGTCAGACCGGCCGGTTGCCATCACCGCGACGTTGTCCGGCAACTCTTCCGGCGCTATCTCCGGCGTCGGGTTAGCGAGCGCAAACACGATGGCGTCGTCGGCCATACCGGCGATATCTTCCGTGCTCACAAGTCCGGGTCCCGAAAGCCCAAGGAACACATCAGCGCCCTTGAGCACTTCACCAATGGTTCCGCCCTCGTTGTTCGGGTTGGTGTGATCGGCGAACCACTTCTTGAACCGGTTGTCGGAATAGTCCCGGTCGTGTGTCAGCGCGCCCTGTCGGTCAAATCCAATGATGTTCTTTACGCCGTGACTCATCATGATCTTGGCGCAGGCCGTGCCGGAAGCGCCAACACCCAGTATGGCGACCTTGATGTCCTCAGGCTTCCGACCCGTCACCGCCAGTGCGTTGATCAACCCGGCAAGCATCACCACCGCCGTGCCGTGCTGGTCATCGTGAAAGACCGGAATGTCCAGTTCAGCCTTAAGTCGTTCTTCAATTTCGAAGCACCGGGGAGCGGAGATGTCCTCAAGGTTGACGCCGCCAAAACCGGGAGCGATCGCCTTTACGATGGCGACGATTTCGTCAACATCCTGCGTATCCAGGCAGATGGGCCAGGCGTCAACGCCTGACAGCTCTTTGAAAAGAAGGGCCTTGCCCTCCATCACCGGCATCGAAGCCGCCGGGCCGATGTCGCCAAGCCCAAGGACGGCGGATCCGTCCGTCACAATGGCGACGGTGTTCGCCTTGCCGGTGAGCGCCCAGACGGCTTCCGGATCTTCGTAGATGGCCATACAGACCCGTGCCACGCCCGGCGTGTAGGCCTTTGACATGTCCTCGCGAGTCTTAGCAGGGACCTTGCTGCGCATCTCTATCTTGCCGCCGAGATGGAAGAGGAAGGTAGCGTCCGAAACGCTGCGGATATTCACCCCCTCTATACCCTTCACGGCGTCGATGATCTTCTGCGTATGCTCCGTCCCGGAGGCGTAGACGGTGAGGTCCCGGACCATCTTTGTGTCCGTCACGGAGATCACATCGATCCCCGCCATATCGCCCCCGCACTCACCGATACAGGTCGTAATCTTGCCCAGCATGCCCGGCGAGTTTTCGTACTCAGCCCGGATCGTCACGCTATAAGCGGGGCCTGTGCTCACCATCGGACTACCTCGGTCGAACTGTCCCCTGCCTTCGTGGAAATTCGAGTAACAGGGGGCGACAAACGGCGGCCTTGGACGGTCGTCGTGATTCCCGTATTCGTAATTGGTCGGCCCGATCTTACACTCGCCTCGGGCCGACGCTGTATGAATTGTTGATACGGATTGCGCGCGTTCCATCATCGTCCTCGCCCCATTCTTTAAAGGAATATCAGGCGCGGCACTTCCGACAGGCGGTAGGATATGCACGCTTCAGCGTCGATCCGCAGCGTTTTGAGGTCGCCGTGGTACTCCCTGAGAGACCGGGAATGCCATTTAACGATTACAGACTGCACATCTCCCCGGGAGGACCAATGACCCAGCCAGCTAAATCACCTGCCACTCCTCGTAGTCGTTTCACGACGGCGACGGTTACACGACGGGAAGACTTCACCGAGGACCTGTGGCGCATCTGGCTGAAGCCTGAACAGAGCTTCCAGTTCAAACCCGGCCAGTATTGCACCATAGGCGTAGAAGGAATCGAGCGCGCTTACTCGATCGTTTCCTCGCCGAGGGAGAAAGAGATCGAGCTGTTTATCGAGCTCGTACCACCCCCGGACGGTGAGCTAACCCCACTTCTTTACGACTTGAATGTGGGGGACACGGTCACGCTCAGGCCACGCGCCAAGGGCGTCTTTGTCCTGAAACCAGAGGCCAAGAACCACCTGTTTATGGCCACGGTCACGGGCGTCGTGCCGTACGTGAGTATCCTCCGCTACCACCTTGAGACTCTGGCATCAGAGGACAGCGCTTCTGAGCAACAGGCGACCGGCGACTTCAATTTCTACGTCCTGGAAGGCGCAAGTTACACAGACGAATTTGGATATGACGAAGAGTTGGCGAAGCTCGCAAGCGAGCACGACAACATCCACTTCGTGCCGACCGTCAGCAGGCCGAACGACGAACGGAATGCCGGTTGGAAGGGTGAGACGGGACGCGTCAACACGCTGACGGAAAAGTATCTTGATATGTACGGCCTAAAGCCGGAAGACACCATCGTTTATGCATGCGGCCATCCACAGATGATCGAGGACGTCAAGGATCGACTCGCCAGCACCGATTATCGGGTCGAAGAAGAACGATTCTGGAAAGAGGACTGACCACCCCGCGTCCTGTTGCCTGAATTAGGATCACCCCTTAATTCCCCATATTTACGAATAGATCACCGTCTGGAGAATGAAATGGCCGACAAGGAACGAATTGGCGTTATCGGGCTAGGCATCATGGGAAAGCCCATGGCCCGAAATCTCATGTCCGCGGGACATGAAGTAGTCGTATATGACCTGTTCCCGGAGCCCGTAGAAGAGCTGGTCACCGACGGCGCCGTCCTCGGCTCATCCCCCGCGGATGTCGCTTCCAAGTCGGACGTCACCGTGGTGATGGTTCAGAACTCGCCTCAATCTACGACCGTTTCACTTGGCGAAAACGGGATCATTGAGGGTGCAAGCAACGGTCAGCTCGTGGTGGACATGAGCTCCATTGCACCGCTCGTCTCACAGAAGATCGGTGAAGAACTGGCGGACGCCGGGATTGATTTTCTTGACGCGCCGGTATCCGGCGGCGAGCCGGGAGCGATCGCCGGAACACTGGCCATCATGGTCGGCGGAACCCAGGCGGCGTTCGACCGGGCAGCGCCGATATTTGAAGCAACGGGCGCATCCGCGGTTTTATGCGGAGAGGTTGGCGCCGGCGGCTTCACCAAGCTCGCCAACCAGATCTGCGTCGCGGCCAACATCAACGGACTTGCCGAGGCACTCGTCCTGACCAGCAAGGCGGGGCTGAACCCGGAGACGGTGTTCAACGCCATCAAGGGCGGACTCGCCGGCTCTAACGTCATGAACGCCAAGGCGCCGATGATGTTCGAGCGCAATTTTCAGGCCGGTTTCCGAATCGAGCTTCACCTCAAGGACATCAATAACGTGATGGACACAGCCCAGGAGTTGGGAGTGCCGCTCCAGATGAGCGCACAGCTCCAGCAGGTGCTCCAGGCGCTCGACAACGAAGGCAACGGATCCGACGACCACGCCGGCATCCTCAAGTACGTCGAGGCGCTCGCAAAGGTAGAGGTCAAGAAATCGTAGCCCTCCCCGATCAGTCCCGAGAAAACGACAACCGCCGCCGTTAACCCGGCGGCGGTTTCGCGTATTGTTACCTGTCAATGATGGTCGTGGCTTGCACCGGCCGTCTCGCTCGGCAGCCAGCGCTGCCACCCTTCCCAGGTTCTACGCCTGAAGTTCGGTGAGGATCTGGTCCATGATCTCAAACCCAGCTCCCCAGCCGCTGCCCAGGTTATCCATAGCAGCCCTGAAACTGGCAATTTCTGCCTCCGCTGCTTCGTGTGGCGCCCAGACAAATCGCATCCGGGTTTTCGGACCGGCGTCCTCGAATGTGACTATCGTAGACAATACGCGCGGCCAGTCCGGCATCATCGGATTGGCGGTAGGGTTCCAATCCGCATCACTGGATGACTCTCGCCAGGTCAGCCGCTCCGGCGGCTGAATTTCCTGAAATACAATTTTGATGAAATGCGAGTTCTCACCCATCTTCATCTCGTGGAGATCTCGTGGAGCCACATGCCGCCGGGCCGCAACTCAAATTTGTGAATAACCGATTCCACGTTTGGGCCATACCAGCGCGCCAGCAACTCCGGCTCGGTCCAGACGCGCCAGACTAGTTCCCTTGGAGCATCAAATTCCCGATCCATCACAAATTCAGGCATCTCACTCACTGTGGTCTCCCTGTTCACTGATTTGTTTCATTTCATTGAGCAGACTGTCGAGCTGATCGAAATTTGAAGTCCAGAACTCCCGGAAATCGGTCAGCCAGGCGACGGCCACCGCCAGGTTGTCTGCCTTCAACTTCGCGGGCCTCCTCTGTTCATCAATCTCCCGCTCGATTAGACCTGCTCTTTCCAGAACCTTCAGGTGCCTGGACACAGCCGGTTGGCTGATTTCGAACGGTTCCGCGATCTCATTTACCGAGGCCTGACCGGCCGCGAGTCGCATCAGAATCGCTCGACGAGTTGAATCTGCCAACGCGGCAAAGATGGCGTTGAGATTCAGTTGTTGATCTATATAACCAACTTGTTCCATAACCTAACAGTAATATTAATTTACTGGTGAGTCAAGAATTCGAATCAAGCAGCCATACGCCCCTACAATGTGGCACCCCCGCCAACAAACCCACTCACGGAGTCCCAACAAACATGACGAACCCCCGAATGAAGATCACCGACATCCGGTCACGAAACCTGAGAGTCGTCAAAGAGGTGGGCGAACTGGAACCGGCGTGGAGCGTCGGAACCATGTCCCAGTTCCGCATCGGCGGCGGCGCCTTTGTCGAAATTCAGACGGACCAGGGAATCACCGGCATCGGCCAGGCGGTCAATCCGGCCTTGATCCCTGACATCAAGGAACTGCTCGTCGGGAAAGATCCGTTCGATGTCGAGCAGCACGACGCGATGATGCGCTACTACATCAGGGGTGGCACCGGTTACGGCGGCACGGCGGGGATCGACGTCGCCCTCTGGGATGTCATCGGCAAGGCCGGGGGGCAGCCCCTGTACAAGCTCTGGGGAGGTGGCAAGGATCGCGTAATCCCGTACGCCAGCATGTACGTGCTCTCAACGCCCGAAGAACGCGCCGAGATGGCGATCTCCCTAGCCGACGATGGCTGGAAGGCGATCAAACTCCGGCTGCATCACCAGACGATCGAGGAAGACCTCAGAACCTTCGAGATGGTTCAGGACGCTGTTGGCGATCGAATGACCGTGATGGTTGACGCCAACCAGGCGCAGTCGTCCGGCACATGGCAGCCCGGCATCCAGTGGGATTTCCAGAGAGCGATGAACACGGCGATGGCGCTCGATGCGATGGGCTGTTTCTGGCTTGAAGAGCCGCGACTGCGCTACGCATACAAAGAGCTGAGCCTCATCAACAACGCCGTCGCGATGCCGCTGGCCGGCGGCGAAAACAACGTCGGCATACACGAGTTCGTGGACATGATTGAGCAAAACGTCTACGACGTCTTGCAACCCGAGGGCATGGTCCTGAGCGGGATCACCACCCTCAAGAAGATCGGCGCCCTCGCCCAGATGCACAACAAACAGATCGTCCCACACCACGGCGGCGGCAACATCGGCGTCATAGCACACATGCACCTGGTCGCCTCGTGGCCGCACGCCCCGTTCATGGAACTTTTAAACGACCCGCCCATCGGCGCATACACAAACGGCTTCTCGATCATGGGCAACCACCCGGTGGTCAAAGACGGCTACATCGACCTGCCGCAAGGCCCCGGCCTCGGCGTAGAGATCGACCCGGACCTGATACTGGACGACTAAGCAGCGGTGAGAGATAACCACCCCGCCCCCCCTCCTACGTCGGAGGGGACAATAAAAGAGAACCACTCCTAGATAAGCCGCCCAGCATGGGGCTACCTACCGCCCGTCACGTCCAACACAGTGCCCGTGATGTAGCTCGCGTCGTCCGACGCCATGAACGCCACCGCCTTTGCCACTTCCTCTGCACGCCCCGGCCGACCCAGCGGCACCGCCTCCGCCATCGCTTGTTGCGAAGTCCGTTGAAGCTCCTCGTATCGACCTCGTACCCGCGCGCCCTCTTCCGTCAGGATGAAGCCCGGCAGCACGCAGTTCACGTAAATTCCTGATCGACCGAGGTCACGCGCCAACTGCGCCGTCAGTCCGATAATCCCGGCCTTCGCTGCGGCATAAGGCAGCCGTATACCGGACGTGTTGAGCGGCCCGAAGTGCCCTCTGGCGTTGGACGACGACAGGTTGACGATCCGGCCCGAACCGCGCTTCCGCATGTGTGGCACGATCGCCTTGCAGCACAGGAATGCGCCCTTCAGGTTCAAATCCACCTGCGCATCCCAGCGGTCCTCTGACACCTCTTCAATCCTGAGCACGCCTTCAGTGCCACTACCGCCAGCGTCGTTAATCAATATGTCGACCTGATCGAACTCGCTTAGAGCCAGCTCGACCATCGAAGCGACGGACGCCGACTCGGTCACGTCCACGGCGGTGGCGGTGGCCTTGCCCCCGGAGGCGCGAATCTCAGCGGCTACACTCTCCACCTTGGCGCTCTGGATGTCCGCCAGCAGCAGGTTCGCTCCCAGTTCCGCAAACTCCAGCGCCACAGCCCGGCCGATTCCCTGGGCGGCGCCCGTAATGATCGCCGTTTTGCCTTCAAAGGTCATATCGCTCCCCTAAAATTCTTACCCGCTGACCGACAGCTTGCCCGCCGAGTAGCCGCCGTCCACGAAGATCACCTGTCCGTTTATATACGCAGCGTCCCCGGACGCCAGGAATGCGACTGCCGCTGCGATATCGGCCGGCGCGCCCGGTCGTCCCATCGGCACCTGCCCCACAAACGCCTTCTGATACTCATCGCTCGGTGCAGGCTTAACCTCGGACCCGGTGAGCGTCATCCCCGGCCCCACGGCGTTCACCGTGATGCCCTCGCCGCCCAACTCCAGTGCGAGCACTTTTGTGAACTGGATTATCCCCGCTTTGGACGATGCATATGCACTCGCGCCCGGTCGAGCGTTTGCGCCTGCGGTAGACGTGATGTTGATTATCCGGCCGCCCTCTCCCTGCGCCACCATCTGCCGCGCCACAGCCTGGCTGCACAGGAAGTTGCCCTTCAAGTTTACGGCCATGATGCGGTCCCAGAACGACTCTTCCATCTCCAGCAACGCCGACTCACCGCTGACCCCTGCGTCGTTCACCAGGATGTCGATACGTCCGAACGCCTCGACGATCGCCATCACCATGGCGCCGACCGCGCCGGCATCGCTCACATCCACCTCAAACGACGCCGCACGGCGCCCCAACGCACTGACCTCGTCCGCAACCGTTTCCGCGTCGCCCCCAAGAAGATCCGCCACCATCACATCGGCTCCGTCATCGGCCAACCGCAACGCAATCGCGCGCCCAAGCCCATGAGCGCCGCCAGTAACGACCGCCGTCTTGCCTTCAAGTGTCATATAGAGTCCTCCGCCATGCCGCGATAATCACCTGAACGAGGTCATCCTGGCTACGGTCATTCTCATGCAGTTGGGAATCCAGAAAACATTGATCTCACTTCCTCACCAGATAAACGCACGCACGCCAACCCTTCTCCCACTCGGGAGAAGGGTTGGGATGAGGGGGTCCTTCCGAAGAAGGACATTGCGCAAACGCGCAGGCAAACAACCAGCCTGGATTCCCATCTTCATGGGAATGATGTGCACATCATCGCCTCTACTCCCCACTCGAAAGCCTGTCCACAAACGGGTCGCCGCCCTTCATGACCAGCTTGATCTTGTCACGGTCGCCAAGCAGCGAAATGTTGTTCGACACATCGCCGTCCACCACCACCACATCCGCCAGCTTACCCGCAACGAGCGTCCCGATCTCATCACCCAACCCCACACACTCCGCCGCCGTGCCGGTGCCCGCCTTGATCGCCTCTAATGGCGTCATTCCGCGCTCCACCAGTACCTCCATCTCCCTGTAGTTCTTGCCGTGCACGAAACCGCCCATGTCGGTCCCGGCGGCCACCTTCACACCGGCCTCCATCGCGGCGTGGAGACTGCGCTTGTGTACGTCCATCAGCGCCGTCGCCCGCTCGGCCATGTGGGGCGGCGAGTTCTCGGCGTGATACTCGTAGACGGCGAAGGTCGGGACGTAAAACTGGTCGTTATCGGCCATCATCTTCAGCAGGTCGGGCTGCTCGACCAGATACCCGCCGTGCTCGATCGATCCGGCCCCCTCTTCGACCGCATAGCGCAACCCGTCCCCGGCAAGCGCGTGGCACATCGTGTTGAGGCCCTTCTCCCTGGCCTCTGCGACTAGCGCCGCGACTTCGTCACGACCAAAAGACGGGTCAAACGGGCCATGACCGGGTCGGGAGGCTCCGCCGCCAGTGGTGGCGAACTTGATCAAATCGGCCCCGGCACGCCACAGCTCACGCACCTTGGCTCGCACGGCATCCGGGCCATCGGCCACGCCGCCCGGCAGCCTTGGATCGTTGTTGAACGGGTTTGTGTGGCCCGATAGCGATACCCGGTCAGCGTGACCGCCGGTGCCCGACATGAAGCTGATCGTGAGCCTGAGACGAGGGCCGGGATAGAGTCCTTCCTCGATCGCCATCTTGAATCCGGCGTCGAGTCCCCAGCCATCACGGACGCAGGTGAACCCGCCGGCCAGCGTGTCCTCCAGATGTTTCGCCGTGCGAAGGTGCTGAAGCGAGTACGGCATCGCCATGCGCCAGCGAGTCAGGATGTCGTAATGCATCTCCGAAAGGTGATCGTGGCAGTCGATCATTCCGGGCATCACCGTCATGCCGGTGGCATCGAAAACCTCGGCATCCGGCGGCACCGTGACGGCGGCTCTTGGCCCCACTTCACGTATCTGCTCGCCATCCACAAGCACCGTCATGTCCGGCAGTGGTGCCGAGCCGGTCCCGTCGATCAAGTTCCCGCCAACAATCGCCTTCATCAATAATCCTTATGGAGCTAGAGGTCGACGTACGCCGTCGTAACAAATCTCCTCTCCCGGCGGGAGAGGGCCAGGGTGAGGGAGAAGACACTCGATCGATCGACGCCCAACGTTCCGGATTACTTCACTCACTCCCCCATCTGGTCAACAAACGCCTCCCCACCCTTCATCACCATCTTGATCCGATCCCGATTCCGCAAAACACCGATTTCCGCCAGAGGATCGCCGTCTATCACCAGCAGATCGGCGTACTTGCCCGGCTCTACCGAACCAACATCGGCGTCCAGACCGATACATTCAGCCGCCCACCCGGTCGCCGCCTGGATCGCCTGCATCGTCGTGAGACCCTTCTCCACCAGCAGCTCAATCTCACGAGCGTTGTCGCCGTGGACAAACCCGCCGGCATCCGTTCCGGCCACCACCTTCACGCCCATGGACAGCGCCATCTCGATGCTTAACTTATGTGCATCGGCCAACGCGAGCGCCCGTTCCTTCACGTGTGGTGGGCTGACCGTGGAGTGGAACTCATACACCATCAGAGTCGGCACCAGGAATGTATTTGATTCCGCCATCAACTTGATGAGGTCCGGCGTCTCGGACAGAAAACAGCCATGTTCGATCGACCCCACATTGGCCTCGATCGCCATCCGCAATCCCGGCCCGGCGAGCGCATGGCACATCGTCTTGCGGCCCATCGATGCCGCCTGTGTAACTAGCGCCTCAACCTCGTCCTCTTCAAACGAGGCGTCTCGAGGCCCGTGTCCCGGTCGAGAACTCGCGCCACCAGTCGTGGCGAACTTGATCACATCTGCGCCCGCCCGAACCATCTCGCGCACCAGTCCACGAACGGCATCAGGGCCGTTCGCAACACCGGAGGGCATCCGGGGATCGGCGTACAGGAGGTTTCGGTGGCCTGACGGGCTGACCCGATCCGCCAATCCGCCGGTCGGCGAAATGATGTTCACAGACAGCATCAGCCGGGGTCCGGAGATCACGCCATCCTCGACCGCCATCTTGAACCCGGCGTCCAACCCCCCGCCGTCCCTCACGGACGTGTATCCAGAGGCGAGCGTGTCCTCCAGCACATTGGCCGTTCGGAGGAAGCGCAGCGACGCCGGGTCATCAAGCCCCCACCGGCTCAGCAGATCGTAGTTCTCCGACATCAGGTGATCATGGCAATCGATCAATCCCGGCATGACCGTCATACCGGTCGCGTCGATAACCTCTGCATCAGGCGGCACGGCGACGGCCGCCCTGGGGCCGACCTCAAGGATGCGCTCGCCATCAACCAACACCGTTGAATCTACGGCGACCGGCGCTCCGGTCCCATCGATCACATTGCCCCGGACGATAGCTTTCAACGGACTCACCTCCGACTCCGGTAATCACGAACCACCGGCGCAAGGTCAAATGCGCGCCAGAGGTCCGGGCAGCATACCCGTGCAACGGGCGTTCTGCCTCCAAAATCTAGAGGACGGCGAGTTCTCAAGTGTGAAGTGACACCCTGTAGGGGCGGTGCTTCAAGAACCTCAGGACAGGGGGCGACTTACGAGTTGTCATCCTGAACTCGATTCAGGATCGGCTCTTTAACCAAAAACTACATGCACCACCGATACAACGTAGGACGAGTCGCGATTGTCAAAATAAGCGTCGTGAGGTCAACCAACGGATCCTGAATCAAGTTCAGGATGACAGTGGAACAAATCTCCTCAGGACAACGACGTGGCAGCGACTCATGTACCGAACCAGATTAAGAGCACCACGCCCGTAAACCGAAGGTAATACACCCGGCCCCGCCGGTTAGATACCGCCGGAGGTTGGGCCGTCCTCGGAATCTGCGCTTCGGACCTCATCCAGGAACTTCTCGATCTCTGCCGAAAGCTCTACGGACGGTGGCGACGGCGTCTTGTCGTCGTTAGAGTCGTACTCATCCTCAAACCGCTTCACCATCTCGGCAAGCCGCGGGTTGTTGGTCATTGCGGGCGTCACCTGCGAGTACTGCTGCTCCCCGAGTGCGACCTCTGGCAGCTTCAGGTCTCTGAAGTCGTACAGCGGCGCCAGGGCCTCTAACGCTCGCGCTGCTCCGGCGTAATCGTTATCGAGCTGGAGGTACATCGGCAGATGCACCATCACCGTCAGCGTCGCCAACCCACGCGCAGTCGCTCCTACGCCGATTCCGTTTGTTGCCGAGGTTGGGCCTTCGTAACGGCTGCGGAAAAGTGTGACCCCGCCCAGATCCGGCTCGACATCCCAACCCCTGCTTGAACCCGTTACAAGCAGCGGTCTGGAGTGCGGCACAGAGTCGTACATCCCGCCGACGGTGATGTATGTGGTCACTCCGAGCGCCTCAAGCATCTCGAGGACGGAATCGTTGAAATCCTCTGAGTTGGAGTGCGGCTCAAGGAGGTGGACCAGAACAAGATCTGGCGCTGCGTCACGACGAACGATCTCGATCTTCGAGTTCGGGCTCGTGATCTCGCGCTCCCCGTCCACCCACTTCATCTCGGGCCGGTAACGCGTGAAATCGTAAAAATGTCCGGGCCGTCGGAGTCTGGCGACTTCCTCAGCGTGGTAGATCGACGCCAGCCGTGACAGGACAATAGTCCCCACGTTGCCGACGTTGATCCATGGCCGGAGCATCACGATCGCGTGGGGATCACGCAGCGGCACTTCCGGCGGGTCAAAATCAAACCATCCAATTTCCATATTGCGCGTACCCTAGCAAAACTCCACCTAACGCCGCAACCGTATTACTTTCAGTAATCGTCCGTGTACCTACGGTATACAAGATTGGCGTGACGAGCGTTCCCGCCGCTTTGACCACCTCATTGCCCAAACTTATACTCAACGCCGCTTACATGACTGATATTACGAACAACGAACCCGGCAACGACGCATCTCTGAACGATTTTGGGGACGGATTGGGGAATGAATCCGCGAACAAATCGGGACACGATTCGTCTCGTCGGCCCGATCAAAACTGGCTATACGAACGCACAAATGCGGCGATCGCAGCGGATCCAGAGCTGGTCAAACTGCGGCTCAAGCCCCTTAACAAGTTCAACACGGACGTCACCGGCCGAGCCGAGTTCATCAAGATCTACTACGGCATCAGCTGTGAATGCTCTACCGCGGCCGTACTAAGCGTTGAAGCTTCGGCCGACAAAACCAGGGAAGAGTTTCAGGAAGCTCTCCCGGCGCTTCTTGGGAAACTTAAGCTGCAGGCCGTCGGATTCCGTCGAATGGATTGCGATTCACACCTTCAGATGCGAATCCAGAACCTCCCGAGCGCTCGTTAATCTCTGTACGGGGCGATTCCTTTCCCCCAAAACCTATCGACAAGCACAATCTGGAATTAGAATTAGATCCAGTCGATCAAATAACCCACGGCAATAGCTGGCCACTCGGCCCCAAATGAACAAAGTTGAAAGGCCCATATGCCCAGGCGAAAGCTGACACCGGAACAGGCGCTAGAGGGAACGGTCAAGTTCTCTGAACGCTACGTCGAACGCGGCGCATACGAGTTTTTCCCCGAACCGGAAGTGGTTACGGAGGTCCAGCAGGGCCTTGCCGAGAACCAGGTCATCCACGGCTATCGATACTGTCCTTGAATGCCCCTCAGCGGCGATCCCGTGGAGGATCGCAAAAAGATCTGCCCGTGCGACAGGCATCATGAGGACATCGCTCGTGATGGCTTTTGTATATGAATGTTTTTCGTTAGCGAAGAGTTTCTTCGTGAGTACCAGGGTGCGGACGAGATCACCCAGACCATCGACGAGGCGGTCGCCGATGGGGAAGACCTGTTTGGCGGTGACTACATGACCAAGTCAGAAGCGAACACCAGCCGCCGGGATGACGCATCTAACGAGTAAGCGGTTACAATCTCTCGGGTAACTTTTAGGTAACAACCGGCCGCGCATATGCAGGCGCGGCCAGATTTCAAACAGTATTCAGGAGTTCGGGTTGAGCGCAGACAACCAGATCACGGTCTTCACCTCAAACGGCTGAGGCCCCTGCCACATGGTGAAAGTGTATCTTTCACGAAAAGACATCGAGTTCGAGGAAGTGAACGTTTCCGGCAACCGTGAAGGCGTAATGCGCCTGATCGCACTGGGACGGAACACCACCCCCGTAACAACCATCGGCGACGAGGTGATCGTCGGCTACAAGCCGAAGGACATCGACAAAGCCCTTGAACTGGCAGGAATCTCCTAGACCCGGATTCCAGGGATCACGAAAACGAAAGGCCTCGCCAACCGGCGGGGCCTTGTCGCGTCCGTGGGATGAGCGCATGCCCCCCTCTCCCCGTGGGAGAGGCCAGAAACATTAAGGGTGAGGGAGAAGTCACAATCTACTCCCCCCTTGGATCACATCAGCAACGTTGTCCCCTCTCCCCTCCGCGGGGGAGGGCCGGGGTGAGGGGGAACAAGGCTGTAGGCCGAGGGTCGCCAGAGCGCGTTGGCGCAACGCTCGGCCCTTCGAGAGCCTGAGGGCACTCGCCCGATCCCCATCGGCAGTACACTCGCCCACGCAAACACCCGTCCGTCAAACAACCACATAGAGGCAGCGGCAACCATGCTTGAGCAATTCCACGTCCCGGAAGAGATCGCATACAGAGTCCAGCACGACACCCTCCGAGACACCTGCGCCGAACTACTGGAAACCGCGGGCTTGCCGGTAGCCGACGCCCGTCTTGCCGCAGATGTCCTGGTCGCATCCGATCTACGTGGCGTCGAGACACACGGCGTCTCAAACCTGATGAGCAGCTACATCACCGGCCTCGACAACGGCCACCTCAACCCACACCCCAACATGCGAATCGTGCGTGAGACCCCGGCCTGCGCCACCATCGACTCCGACGCCGGAATGGGCGTCGTCATCGCTCCGAAGGCCATGGAGATCGCAATCGAGAAAGGCAAGGCCACCGGCGCCGGACTGGTCACGATCGCCAACGGCCGACACCTCGGCATGGCCGGCTACCACGCCATGATGGCCCTTGAGCACGACATGATCGGCCAGTGCATGACCGCCTGCGGCCCGTCCTTCGTCCCCACATTCGCCGCAGAGGCAGCCATCGGCACGAACCCCATCGCTATCGCAGCCCCTGCTGGCGAAGAGCCGCCCTTCGTGTTTGACGCCGCTATGTCTATCCTCGCCGCAAACAAAATCACCCTGGCGAAGCGCCTCGGGGTCGACCTCGAACCCGGCTGGATCGCAAACCCGGACGGCACACCCATCACCGAAGCAGGTCCCGTCCCGGACGAGTACATGCTCCTTCCCGCCGGAAGCACCCGGGAACTCGGATCGCACAAGGCGTATTCGCTTGGCGTAGTGGTCGACATACTCGGCGGCCTCCTGAATGGCAGCCCCGCCGGTCCGATGGCGCCGAGAGGAAAGAACAACCACTTCCTCGCCGCCTACGACATCGACGCATTCATCGACGTGCAAGATTTCAAGAAGGGGATGGACGAGTACCTACGCGCGTTGAGAAATCTCAAGCCGGCGCCGGGACACGACCGCGTCTTCTACGCCGGGCTGCCGGAGCACGAGGAGACCGCAAAACGCAAGGAACACGGAATCCCGCTTCACCCCGAAGTGATCGACTGGTTCCGTTCCGCTTGCAGCGAGCTTGGGGTAGAGTTCCGCCTGTAAAAACAACTGCCCTATACGTCCTGACCGCCGTGGGGGCGAATGACTATCCGCGCTCGGGTCGATACCAATCGACCCATACGATCATTACGAAGGATTGCCCGTCCGCTGACCGGAAATAGAGACCCGAAATTCTGTCATCCCGAGCGTAGCCGAGGGACCTTCACCGCCAACTTGCTCATCCAATGAGACAATTCGGTCCTTAGCGCGTTCCGTCCCTCCAAGCCACCCAAATAACTAGAAAGAGCACCCTTGCCCAAGTTCGTAATCATGCCGCCGCAGAACGAGCATCAGAAGTCGTGGGCCGCACGAATCTCCGACACGCTGCCGGACTACGACGTCGTTCTCCCGGCGAACGCCGAAGAAGCAAAGCGAGAGATCGTGGACGCGGACGCTGCTTTTGGAAACCTCCCGGCTGATGCGCTGGGCGCAGCGACCAAACTTCGCTGGCTGCAATCGCCCCAGGCTGCGCCGCCCCCGGGCTACTACTACGACGAGTTGATCGAGCACTTGGTCACCGTCACGAACTTCCGCGGCATCTACAACGACCACATCAGCGCCCACATCATGATGATGGTGCTGGCCCTGTCCCGCGGACTCCCGGGCTACATGCGCGCCAAGGCACGAGGCGACTACGAGAAGGACGCCAACGACGCCCCATTCGTCTTCCTGCCTGACTCGACGGCAGTCATAGTCGGAGTAGGCGGTATCGGAGGCGACACCGCCCTCCACTGCAAAGGCTTCGGGATGCACGTCATCGGCGTTGACCCCCGGGTTGGCGACCCACCGGCAGGCGTCGACGAACTGGTATCGACGGACGAGCTGGCCAGCGTCATCGGGCGAGCCGATTTCGTGCTCGTCACGATGCCGCACACGCCAGAAAACAGGGGGCTCTTCAACGCCAAGATGTTCGCCCGCATGAAGAGCACCGCATACTTCATCAACATCGGGCGCGGCCCGACCACGAAGCTTGACGATCTAGCGGCGGCAATAGAGAACGGCGTGATCTCGGGCGCCGGCCTGGATGTGTACGAAGTAGAGCCACTGGACCCGAATCACAAGCTCTGGAAGCTGGACAACGTGGTCTTAACCCCGCATGTGGCAGCAAAAGAGGACGAAGGCGGATCCAACCTCAACCAGCGCCGCTCGGACCTCCTCCTGGACAACGCCCGCCGCTTCGCCGCCGGAGAAGCGCTCCTCAACGTGGTCGACAAATCCCTGTGGTTCTAGGCGTACCTGCGGACATACCCTGGGTCAACCTCGTAAGGGCGGACAGCGATCCGCCCGAGGGCGGGCGTGTCCTGCTGAGGCTCTCGAAGGGCCGCCCCTACGCGTTCAGGAAAATTGCGGCCAACTAGTTGACCACCTCTCGCCCCGCCAACTACCAGGACAACTACCAGTGGATCGCGCTTTTCGCCGTTTCGCTGAGCGTCGTCACGACCGTCGTCGACTTCAGCGGTATCACCGTCGCACTGCCGACGATCGCCCGCGAGCACGACCTGTCGCTACCCGCGGCTTCCTGGGTGATCCTGGCGTCCACGCTCACCATACTCGCCTTCCTGGTCCCGGCGGCCAGCCTCTCTGACAAGCTCGGTCGCAAGCGCTCCTACACGCTCGGCCTGATCCTGTTCTCCATCGGTGCGTTAGGCGTCGCCCTATCGCCCTCGTTCGGGTTCCTGATCGGCGCTCGGATCGTACAGTCCGCCGGCATCGGCATCGTCCAGACAAACTCCTACGCCATCATCGCCACCGTGTTCCCGGCGAACCAGCGCGGCAAAGGCATCGGCGCGTACACCTCCACCGTAGGACTGGCGGCAATCGCCGGGCCGATCATCGGCGGAGTCGTGGTCGAATCCCTCGGATGGCGATCCTTCTTCGTAATCACCGCGGTGTTGGCAATCATCGCCACGTTCGCCGCCATACGGCTTCTCGATGCCGACCGGGTCAACGGCGAGCGCAAGCAGTCCACCGGCCCGGGATTCGACTGGGTTGGAGCCGTGCTTTCGGCCGCGATGCTGTCGGTGTTCATCGCCGCCATCAACACGGGGAGTCGGGCCGGCTGGGACTCGCCATGGATCATCGCTGCATTCCCCATCGGCTTTACCCTGCTGGGTCTGTTCGTGTGGAGGGAGTTGTCCGTCGAACGCCCGATGATCGACCTCAGGGTCTTCACCAATACGCCCTATGCGTTCTCGATGGCGACCCGATTCCTGGGATTTCTGACCGGCTCCGGCTGGCGTTTTTTAATGCCGTTCTATCTTCAAGAGGTGCGTGGATTTCAACCGTCCCAGGTCGGATTCCTCGTGTTCTCGTCGGCGATCGGGATGGCGATATTTTCCTACGTCTCCGGCTGGCTCTCTGACAGATACGGCACCCGGCGATGGGTCATCTTCGGGCTGATGATCGTCGTTGGCACATCGATCTTCTACGCCACCCTGGGGACCGGCACATCGGTGGCGCTCATCATCGCCGTGCTGTTCATCAGCGGCATGGGGCTTGGCATGTGGGAGGTGCCAAACACGACATCGGCGCTGGACAGCGGCGACAAGGCGTCCCTCAACACCACCGGGGCGCTGGTCAACGTCACCCGCAACGCCGGCAACATCACGAGCATCGCCGTGGCCTCGTCCATAGTGACCGGCGTTCTTGTGGCACGTGGGTTTGAGCCCGACATCGCACTGGTCGGCGACGACACAACCGGCCAGATGGCAAGCGCCTTCCTCGACGGGGCACGATACGTCTACATCGCTCTAGCAGTAGCCGGAGTAGCAGCGATACTGGCCGCATGGCGCGTAGTGGTGCGGCGAGGGGATTCCTGACAGCTCTAACACCGTAGAGGCAAATGACTATCCGCCCTGGCCGATGGCAATCGGCCGATCCCAACACCCAACATCCCGGAGAACACATGCCAGACGCAAAACGACCCAACATCGTCATCATCATGGCGGATGATATGGGTTTCTCCGATATCGGCGCGTACGGCTCCGAGATCCGCACTCCAAACCTGGACGGGATGGCAAAACAGGGCCTCTCGTTCAGCCAGATGTACAACAACGCCAAGTGCTGCCCATCGCGGGCCAGTCTCATGACCGGCCTCTACCCTCACCAGGCCGGCATCGGCTACATGACAGACGATCTCGGAACTCCTTCCTACCGGGGCTACCTGAACAAGACCAGCGTCACCGTTGCCGAGGTCTTGAAGGACTCCGGATACGCCACATACATGTCCGGAAAGTGGCACGTGGGCGGCGGCTATGCGGTCCGAAAGCCAGAAACCTGGACCGCCGGGGACGAGACACACCCGACTCCCATCCAGCGCGGGTTCGATGTATTCTTCGGCACCCTCACAGGCGCAGGAAACTACTACAACCCGCCGACGCTCATGCGGGGCGATACCTTCATCGAGGTCGAGACCGACGAGTACCACTACACCGACGCCATATCGGACGAAGCGGCGCGCATGATCCACGAGGCGTCGGGCGACGATAAGCCCTTCTTCCTGTACGTCGCCTACACCGCTCCACACTGGCCGCTCCACGCCCTTGAGGAAGACATCTCAAAGTACCGCGGAAAGTACATGAACGGCTGGGACGCCATGCGGACCGCCCGGCACGAGGAGCTGAAATCACGCGGGATCCTTGAAAAAAACTGGGCCATCTCACCCCGAGACGAAAGCGCTCACTCGTGGGATGACGAACAGGAACAAGAGTGGGAAGACCTGAGGATGGCCGTCTACGCGGCGCAGATCGAGCAGATGGATCGAGGCATCGGACGGGTCCTGGACGCATTAAAAGAAACCGGCGTAGAAGATGACACGCTGGTGATGTTCCTGGCTGATAATGGCGCCTGCGAGGTGTTCCTGGCCGAGGATTCTCGTGTGCCAACCCCGGCACTGTTCGGCGGAGAGACCCGCAACGGCGAACCGATCAAGGTCGGCAACTTCACCGGCCTGAAACCCGGCGGCGAAGACACCTTCATGAGCTACGACCTGCCGTGGGCGAACGCCAGCAACGCCCCGTTCCGCTTTTACAAGAACTGGATCCACGAGGGCGGTATATCGACGCCGTTCATCGTCCGATGGCCGTCGGCCATTCCGGACGCCGGCAACGTTCATCAACCCGCCCACATAACGGACATCCCGGCGACCTGTATCGCTGTGGCAGGCGCGTCGTATCCGTCTCAGCGAGACGATCACGACATAACGCCGTTGGAGGGTGAGAGTTTTCTGGATCTGCTAATCGGCGGTAATTGGCAGCGGGAAGCGCCGATGTTCTGGGAGCACGAGGGCAACCGTGGCGCTCGGATGGGCGACTGGAAGCTTGTCAGCGAGTTTCCACGCTGGGCGCCGGAAGACGCCCCCGGCCGCTGGGAGCTGTACAACGTCGCGGCAGACCGGACGGAGCTGAGCGATCTGTCGGTAAGCGAGCCAGAACGCCTGGCCGAGATGACCCGCCTGTACGACGAGTGGGCAGAAAAATGCGGCGTCCAACCCTGGCCCCTGCGAGTCGGCGACATGCGAAACAACATGAAGGCCCGCAACTGGCACATAAACGGCCTGAGGTTCGGCAGCGGCAAGTAACAGGACTTCCTCTCCCGGCGGGAGAGGCCGGATGAATCAAGGGTGAGGGAGGAGATCCGTCATACAAAATGGTCTCCTCACAACACACCGTAAGGGCGGCTGACCACCCGCCCGGGGAGGTCCGAGCAGCGCGGATCTCACACATCTCGCGTCTGTTAGCCTTCCACCGAACTTGATGGACCGGGCCGCGGCTCACACGATCCAACTAAGCAGGGAAGAGGGGCAGAACATGGGCGACTGGATCACCGATCACAAATTCACGACGGTCATCGTGCCGATCGTTATCGGAACAATCCTCGCCTTCCCGATAGTAATCTACGCGCCCACCTGGTTCTCGACCACCTACGTCATAGTCCTGTCCATGTCGCCGATACTCGCCGTCATCTGGTTCTTCCGCTCCATGTGAACGCAGACAACGCTTACCCCGTGTTCTTCAGCCCCGCAGCGATCCCGTTGATGCTTAACAGCAGCGCTCTCCGCAACAGTGGGTCACGCTCATCGGCCACTTCACGCCTGCGACGCCGCAGCAACGACACCTGCAGATAACTCAAAGGCGCTATGTACGCCTCACGTACCGCCAACGTCCGTCGCAACATCGGGAAAGCGTCCAGCAGATTGTCCTGGTTTGTCACGTCCAGGACACCGCTCAGGGCAAGCTCATGCTCGGATCGGATATCGTCAAATATCCGGTGAAACTCCGGCGGAACAAGCTCCGTCACGTAGAGCGATGCGATACCCATATCCGTCTTTGCGAGCGTCATCTCAACGTTGGACACGAAAGCCCGGAAGAAGCTCCACTCCCGGAACATCTCGTCTATCACGTCCGCCATCCCGCCCGACCGCGCCTCCGCCAGCGCCGTGCCGACGCCGTACCAGCCCGGTACGATCTGTCGCGACTGCGTCCATCCGAAAACCCACGGAATCGCCCTCAGGCTGCTGATGCCGGTGATCGATCCGCCCCGTCGTGCAGGGCGCGATCCGATGTTCATCTCGGCCAACTCTTCCACCGGCGTCGCAGCCAGGAAGTAGTCGACCAGACCATCGGTCTCCACAAGCGAGCGGTATTTCTGGAATGACGATTCTGAAATCTGAGCCATCACGTCAAACCACCGGCTCTGGGTCGACTCGTCGTGCCTCGGCTCGGTGTGCAGTAGCGATGCCTCGGCCACGGCCGCCGTCATCATCTCGAGGTGCCGACGCGCCAGCTCAGGCGTGCCGTAGTTGTCGGCGATGACCTCGCCCTGCTCCGTCGTCTTTATCCGGCCATCCACCGTCCGCGCCGGTTGCGACAGAATGGCGTCCCGCGTCGGACCGCCGCCCCGTCCCGTGCTGCCGCCCCTGCCGTGGAACAGCCTCACCGCCAGCCCGTGCCGCTCAGCCACCTCGCGGAGCGCCCGTTGCGCCCGGTACAGCTCCCACTGCGACGTCGCGATGCCTCCGTCCTTGTTTGAGTCTGAATATCCGACCATCACCTCGGCGACCCCGCCACGAAGCTCGACCAGCCGCCGAACCGACGGGATAGACCAGTACCTGTCCATCACCCCGGCTGACGCCCGCAATGCCCCGATCGTCTCGAACAAGGGCACGACATCGATCCGCGCCACGTCGGATCTAAGATCAATCAGTCCCGCCTCGCGGGCCATCACGATCGGCGCCAGTAGATCGTCAACTTCGTTCGTCATCGAGATGATCCACGTATCGACAGACTCGCCGCCGTACCGGTCCTGTGCGCCACGCACTACATCGAATACGTCCAGCACCTCTTTCGTGTTTGGAGAGTAGGATCCGGTTGGGGTCCTCAGCGTGCGACTGCCCTCCAATTCGGCGATCAGGCGTTCGATTCTGTCCTCACGGGGAAGCGCTTCAAACGATCCGGCAGCGGCATTCTCGACCGTATCGATCAACTCCCCAACAGCGGCGTTCGTAATAGAGGAGTCCTGCCGGATATCAAGCGCAGCGAGCGTCAAGCCGAACACCGTCGCGGCACGAATCAACCGGCCGAGCCGACCGGACGCCACGTTTGCCCCACGGTTCGCGCGCATCGAGTCGGACATCAGCGTCAGGTCGTCGACCAGCTCCCCGCCGTTGTGATACACCGGCCCGGGCGGTGGGTCATCGCTTCTGGCGACTGCGAGCGCGTTGATCACCCGCTCGTACATATAGACGCACTTCATCCGGTACGGCTCGTCGGCGTTCAAACGCCGGAACTCCTCGTAGACCGACGGCATAGCGACCCGATCGAGTTCAAGGGAAGCCATCAGTTGGTCCGACACTTCGACGATATGAGTCGACTGGCTAAGCTCGGTCGCCAGCCCCCTGATGGCGTCACGCAACAACCGGAGCGCACGTTGGTTCTGCAGGCGAAGGACGTCGGAAGTCGTTTGCGCTGTCACGTTGGGATTGCCGTCGCGGTCTCCACCCACCCAGGAGCCAAACCGCAGCGGGGTCATGGACGGTCCCGGCTCGACACCCATCTGAGAAAAGCCCTCTTCGAGCGACTCCACGACATCTGGAACCACGTCGTTAAACAGCGTCTCAAGGTAGTAGATGACGTTACGTGCCTCGTCGATCGGATCAGGCCGTTCCTGGTGCAACTCGTCGGTCTGCGTTATCGCCTCTACTAGCTCCGTGATCCGCCGCTCGATACGCCCTCGACGCCGCTCAGATGTGCTCGAATGTGCGCGCTCTTCCAGCAACTCATGGATCAGCCTCAGCTTATCCAGGATCGATCGCCGGGCCGCCTCCGTCGGATGGGCCGTGAACACGGGCCGCACGTCGAGGCGATGCATGAAGCTCTCGATCTCTGCGTGACTTAATCGAGCGGCAGTAATACGCTCAAACGCGTCGCCAAGCGGATCGTCCCCGCTCTCGCCCATCGTGTCGACCCGATGAAGCTGCTCCGCCGTGTTGGCCAGGTGGAAGTAGATAGTGAACGCACGAACCAGCCGGACGGCTGAGTACAACGGCGTACCGTCGAGCTCCTCGAAAAGTTCGGTCTGGAGCGCCGGGTCCGGCGACCCACGAAGCGATCGCGTGCGGGCACGGACGCTCTCCACCAGCTCAAACAGATCGTCCCCGAACTGCGCCTGAAGCACACGCCCGAGGATATCGCCAAGCAGCCGAATATCGGCACGCAGTGCGCGTTCAGATTCGTTTTGAGCACCGGTGTCGTCGCCGTTATTGATACTCACGCCAGGAATGATATCGGTACGCGACACCCACCACGACTCCCACAGCCCCTGATGTCACAGCTATCATGCGTCCCCGTCCACCAAGTCCAACTACAGGAGCAATCAATGCCAGACCGCCCCCAAGTCGTGCTGATTTCACCGTATGACGACCCGATGGTCGAGGAACGTGCCGCCCTGGCGGGGATCGACTGCGATATTATCTGCGCGCCCGTGTCGTCCCAGGGCGAGGTGTTTGAAGCCATAAAAGAAGCGACCGTGGTCCTCAACTACCACTCGGAGATCCCGCGCGAGATATTCGAGCAGATGGACAACTGCAAGCTGATGGTCCGCTACGGACATGGCTACGACACCGTCGATCTCAGGGCCGCCACCGACAACGGTGTAATGGTCACCAACATCGCCGGGGCGACCAGCGAAGAGGTGTCCAACCACGCCCTGGCCCTGATCCTCGCCTGCGCACGTAATCTCAAAATCATGGACCGCACGATGACCGAGGGCGGTTGGACCGGGAACGACTCACGGTCTGTGGCCAGGCGAATCTACGGCGAGACCCCGGGCATCATCGGCATGGGCAACATCGGCCGCGCCATGGCACGCAAAGGCCGGGCACTTGGCATGACGGTGCTGGTGTACGACCCATACGTCGGCCCCTGGCTCGCCATCGAGTACGATGTCGAGTTCGTCGACGATGTGGAGACGATCTTCAAAGAGTCCGACTACATAACGCTCCATACCCCGCTAACGCCTGAGACGTACCACATCGTCAACTCGGACACGCTGTCGCTAATGAAATCGGACGCCTACGTTATCAACACGGCGCGCGGCCCGATCGTGGACGAAGATGCTCTGCTTGCCGCGCTGATGGACAAGAAGATCGCCGGAGCTGCGCTGGACGTGTTCGAGCAGGAGCCGCCCGATCCAGACAACCCACTACTCCACCTGGAAAACGTGATCGTCACCCCGCACATCGCAGGGTCGTCAGAAATCGGCTGGGCCACCATATGCCGCCGCGCAGGAGAAGAGGCCGCCCGGGCGCTCCGTGGCGAGCGGCCACAGGTCGTCGTCAACCCGGAGGTGTTCCCGAAACTGGGAATTTAGGCACAATAATCAAATAAATCTCACTCCCACAGGAACGAAAATCCGATGGCAAAGCAGATATTGATTCTCGGAGCCGGATTCGGCGGACTCGAGCTCTCCACAATCCTTTCAGACGAAGTAGCGAACGAGGTGGAGGTCACTCTTATAGACAAGGCCGAAGCGTTCAGGTTCGGCTTTTCAAAATTCGAGCTCATGTTTGGCCGGGCGACGATGTCGGACATCAGCCTCTACTACCGAGACCTCGTGAAACCCGGGGTCGAGTTCCGGCAGGAAACGGTTGTCTCCATTGATCCATCATCGAAGCAGGTCGTTACGGACGCGGGGACATACGATCCTGACATCCTCGTAGTAGCTCTCGGAGCCGACTACGACATCGAATCCACACCCGGATTTGCGGAGGGCGGGCACGAGTTCTACACGTTCGATGGGGCGCTTGCGCTGAACGACGTGCTGACGGAATTCAGTTCAGGCTCCATCGTGATCGGGATCATCGGTCAGCCTTACAAATGCCCCCCGGCGCCGTGCGAGGCAGCGATGTTACTGCACGAATACATGGTCGAACGCGGCATCAGGTCTGATATCGACATCAGCCTGGTGGCCCAGTGGCAGATCCCGGTCCCGCCATCACCGGACGGATCAAAAGCCATCCTCGCCCGCTTCGAAGAGCTCGGAATTTCGTATGTGCCGAACACGATTATCACGTCGATCGACCCCGCCAAAAAGGTCGCCATGACAAGCGAGGGCGGTGAAATCCCGTACAACCTGTTCCTCGGCATCCCCGTGCATCGAGTGCCGGATGTTGTGGAGTCTTCGGGACTTGCGGTGGACGGCTGGATTCCGGTCGATGACAAGAACATGTCGACCCGTTTCCGGGATGTGTACGCCGTGGGCGACGTGACCAGCGCTCCAGCCCCAAAGGCCGGTGTTTTCGCCGAGAGCGAAGCAAAGGCCGTCGCCGAGCACCTGATCGCAGAGATCAAAGGGGGGGGAACGCCCACACCGTGGCAGGGTTTCGGCGTCTGCTACGTTGAATTCGGGGACAACCTGGTCGGCAAGGTCAACGCCAATTTCCTCCCGGGCAGACCGCCTACCGCGCCGTTCGACGACGCTTCCCTGGAGTTCGCCGAGGAAAAGGTAGAGTTCGCCGCAGAGAGAAAACGGCGCTGGTTCACCACGACTTAGTACACGTCCAGCGCATTCCGCAATCCCCGCCCGTAAACACCCGGGTAGCGCAAAAGCTCGGCTGCGGTATACTCACGGCAGTGGGACAAGAGTTCTGCGCAGCCGCTCCTTCACGGGGGTGTCCTGCATCACTTGAATAAAAGAAGGAGGTGGTCGATTTAATGTCTGATAGTACCAACGGGGGTAGTCTGCTTTAAGGCGCCCAAGTAGGCAGATTGCCTCCATGAGTGGGGCCACCCGGCAGGGATTCATCTCCCAGCCCGGTGGCCCCACTTTTTTTATCTCCCAACAGTGTTCCCAACATCAGGCCAAACATGACCGACGCTCCCGAAACCAGGCACTTCACATCGACGACATTCGTCGTCCGAGATGACGCCGTCCTGCTGCACTGGCACGCCAAGGTGCAGGCATGGCTGCCGCCGGGAGGCCACGTCGAACCAAACGAAGACCCGCTTCAAGCCGCAGTCAGAGAGGCGCTTGAGGAAACCGGCCTCGACGTTGTTCTCGTGCCGACATCTCCCCCACCAAACGTCAAATCGCTCCCACACGTGCCGGTGCCGCACTCGATCATGATCGAGGACATACAGGACCCGGTCGACGGCCCACACAAACACATCGACTTCATCTACTTCACGGTGCCCGCGTCGTCTGATCAGGCACCGGTAGAAGGATGGCACTGGTTCACACGCGCCGACCTCGAGTCAGCCACGAGCCGCGCCGCGCCAACAGGACGAGACGAAGAGCCGCCGGAAGACGTCCTGAACCTGGGTCTGGCAGCGTTAGACACTGTGCGCGACAGGCCAGCCGGATAAGTAGCGGAACCGACCAGCACCGTAGGGGCGGGCAGCGGCCCGCCCTCGGGCGTACTGCCATACGCGCCCCCACAACACGCGGCCGCCGAACATCTGCCCACTACTAAGGTAGGAGTGGGTTAGGGGGAGGTTGACTAAAAGCGACACGAACATATCGCGACCCACCTCCAAGCCTTCTCTGGACGTTGGCCTCCCAGGGAGCAGGCTCTATGTGCCCGGAGAATCAACACCTCGTCTGAACGGCCTGATCAACATGAAGAACACGCCAATAACGCCGCCGATAATCCCACCGATCGCTCCCACAACAATCCCGATAAGCAGCCCTATAAGAATCCCAACGACCGCCAGAACGGTGAGGTTGGCGATTATCCCGATCATGATGCCGCGTTTGATGTCTTGCATGTATCCCCTTCTGGCCAAACGGATCCGAATCAGGCCAGATTAGCCCCTAACGGAAGCGACCTCGTCCGGCGATCTCGATCACCGAGTCCAGCTTGCCATTGCGGAATCCAAAGTAGTGCGAGTGCAGGTTGATCGTCGTGTCGCCGTGCATCGGTCGTAGCTGAATTTTGTCGCCAACCTTCAGCCGTTGGGCGTCACCCTCAACCGCCATAACCCCGTGCTCCTCAGAGATACTGGTGTATTTGGCGCCGGGCCGATCCACAACGATCGGAAGACCGCGATCGATAGACATCGCCTTCATGCCAGTGTCCAGCACCGCTCGGTCTGAAGTCGGCCTGCTGATCACCGTGGCCAGCACCGTAAGCGCCGGGGTGAAGTCCTGGAAGACCTCAAGATAATCGCCGTCCATGAAGATGTATGAGCCGCACTGGAGGTCCGTGATGCGATCCATCTTGCCGGTGATGTTGTACGTGCCCGTCCCTGAGGCACTGATCACGCTAACCGGCATACCGGCCGCCTCGATGTTGTCCACGGCGGAGAGCAGCGTGGCCATCGCCTTCTCGGCATTTGCACGTCGTTCGGACTCGTCACGCACAGCAACCGTGTGACCTTCGTAGCCCATCACGCCATCAAAGCGCAGTCCGGGGGAGTCGGTTATCACCTTGGCCAGCGCGGTCGTGTCCTCGCCGGGCTCGGTGCCGCAGCGGTTCATGCCGACGTTGACCTCGACGATCACGCCGATCTCTTTGCCGGCCCCGCTCGCCGCAACCGAAAGCTGCTTCACGTTGTCCGGGTCGTCGGCTGCCACAACGATGTTTGCCTCCGAGGCAAGCGCAATCAGGCGCGTGATCTTGGTCGAGCCGACAACCTGGTTGGGGATCAAGATGTCCTTGACACCGCCCGCGACCATCGCCTCGGCCTCGCCGACCTTGGCGCAGCAGATGCCGATGGCTCCGGCCTCGATCTGTTTGCGTGCGAACACCGGGCTCTTGTGGGTCTTGGAGTGCGGCCGGATGCTCGTGCCGTTGGCATCACCAAACTCCTGAAGCCGGGCGATGTTGGCCTCCGCAATATCAAGGTCAACGATGATCGCCGGGGTGTCGATCTCGTCGATGGAAGCGCCGGGAAGCGGGAAGTACTGCAGGTCGACCAATTGCGGCTCCTTGGACGGGTTAAATCTCCGTCCTGAATGGAATTTCACGTACGTATCGGGCGGGCCGGAGTCTACCACGAGGGCGTACTGAATCAGGCCGTTCCCGGACCCGGGATCAAGGGTAGAATCCCGCCACGACGAAACAGATCGTCAGACGACATCGATAAACACGGGGACATGGCCACGATGAACATCGCGATCATAGGAAGCGGACGGATTGCAAACGGTCTCGCACCCGGCTGGGTCGCCGCCGGCCACAACATCACAATTGGCTCGCGCAACCCTTCCGATGTCGACGCACCCGCCGGAACAACTGTCGCCTCGCAGTCGGAATGTCTACGAGACGCTGATATCGTGGCCATCGCCATCCCCTACGGCACCGTCGAGCAGTTCGCCCGAGACAACGCCGACGCGCTAAGAAATAAGGTCGTAATCGACGCAAGCAACCCCATGCGCGGCCTGATCGGCGCCGGAACCTCTGGCGCACAGGTCACCGCCAACGCCATCGGAGAAGGCGCACGCGTCGTCGCGGCCTTCAAGGCGACGTTCTTCAACACGCTCACCGAGCCGGTCGGGCCATCGGGCGCGGCGCGTGACGTGTGGTTCGCCGGCGAGGACGAGGACGCAAGAGGTATCACCGCGGGCCTGATCACAGATCTCGGATTTCGTCCCATCGACTGTGGCGGAATGGAGAACACGGCCCTACTGGATCTGCTCGTGCCGCTGGTGATCGAGCTAAACGGACGAAATGGTGGCGACCGGGTGATCTCGTTCAGCGTTCTCGACCTGCCCGGAGATGGTCGATGAGCACCCTCCACGTCCTCAAGGTCTTCGTGGGCGAGGATGGGCGAGGCGGCAATCCACTCGGCGTTTTCCTGGATGGAGCAAACTTCCCTCCGGACCAACGTCAGGCGGTCGCGACCGATCTGAACTACTCGGAAACCGTGTTCGTGGACGATCTGACCACCGGAACCCTCCAGATATTCACGCCCGCCGCGGAGCTGCCGTTTGCAGGACATCCGCTCGTCGGCACGGCATGGTTGCTGCATCAAGAAGGCCATGCGCTGAACGCGCTTCGACCACCTGCCGGACTGGTCCCAATACGCGTTGACAGCGATACCACATGGATACGCGGCCGGCCCGAATGGTCGCCGAAGATGCAATTTCTTCAACACACTTCTCCGGAGGAAATAAACGCCCTGACGGGCCCGCTGGACGGCGTCGGCTTCGCCTACTGCTGGGCATGGGAGGATGAGCCAGATGGCCGGGTGCGCGTCCGAGTTTTTGTTCCCGAGCACAATATCGAGGAGGACGAGGCGACCGGCTCCGGCGCCGTGGCATTCGCCGCACACATCGAGCGCGCGGTGACCGTCAACCAGGGCGTCGGGTCGCTGCTCATGACGCGACTTCATGACGACGGTGCAGTCTCCGTAGGCGGCGCAGTTAAGCTGGCCGAATCTCGCGAATACATGATCGGAATTTAATCAATTTGATCACCTCGGACCACAACGGAGAATCCGTCGATCACATCGCCTCGCACATGAGCGAGCACATCCCGAAGGCACTTGCTGAGACCGGAGTCGCCGGCGCATCCATCGCGCTCATAAGGGACGGCGAAGTCGCATGGGCAGGAGCGTTCGGCACCGCCGACGCTTCCACGGGGCGACCGCTCACCACCGAACACGTATTCGAGGTCGCATCCATCACGAAGCCTCTCTTCTCATACGGGGTGCTGAAGCTCCGGGACGCGGGCCTCTTAGATCTGGACACCCCCCTCAACGACTACCTCGATGAGCCATATCTGGACGACCCGCGCATCAAGAAGGTCACGGCCAGACACGTCCTGAGCCACCAGGGCGGCTTCCCAAACTGGCAGCGCCAGCGGGACGACGGTCCCCTCAAGATGTACTTCGAGCCAGGCGAGCGTTACTCGTACTCGGGCGAAGGGTTCCAGTACCTCAAGATGGTGATCGAGAAGCTGACCGGGCGTTCGGCGTTGGACGTGATCACGGAGCTGACGCTCGAGCCGTTCGGCATGACGGAAAGCGACCTGGTCTGGCCGTCACGGCGCAGCAATCCACCGCTCGCCGCAGGTCACGATAAGGACGGCTCCCCGAGCGAAAAACGCGAGTCCTCTGAGATGAACGCCGCCGCCAGTCTTGTCGGCAGCCCAACAGAGGTGGCCCGATTCATGACGTGGATGATGCGCGACGACAACCACCCGGACGCGCTCCCAGCGGCAACGCTGGAAGAGATGCTCACCCCCGCGGTCCCGGTCAACAACTCGCAGTCGTGGCACACCGAATGGCCGCGCCCGGACGCCGATTTCAGCGACACGGTCTCGTGGGGCCTAGGCTGGTCGCTTGAGCACCCCCCGGTAGTTGAGCGAGCGGCAGCAACAAGCACCAACCCGGCCCCGTGGTTCTGGCACTGGGGCGACAACACCGTCTACTTCAACTTCGCCATCGGCTCCCGCGAATCACGCTCCGGCGTCGTCGTCCTGACCAACAGCGCCTTCGGCTACCAGCTCTGGGTGGACGTAGTAAAAATCGCCCTCGGCGGCGAGCACCCATCCCTGGACTGGGTCGCCGATGTGTACAGTTCCCGCCATAGACGATCAGATTAATTCGACCTGATGGTGGACGAGAGGCTTGGGGGAGGTGACGAGAGCTGCGCATGTCTGATAGGCGAACGGTAACTTGGCGAGTAAAACGTTTGGGCGGAGCTATCGCGCTTTTGTTGGCGGCAGGGTTTATCGTCTTTATGTTCATTCAATTGCTACTGTTGAATGACCGGCGCTTCGACGAGATGAAGGCGTGGCCAACAACTGAGGGAATTATTCTTTCTTCGAGCGCCAGTGGGATTGTGGGAAGTAACGCCCCCAGCAGAATCAATACGCAAGTCCGATTTTCCTACGTTGTGTCTGGAGCGGAATATCAAAATGAGCAGGATTGGTCATCGACCTGTGAAATTGGATGTCGTGAGAAGGCGGAAGACAAACGCGAGGAGTACGCCCCCGGCGAGCGGGTACCGATTTACTACGACCCTGACAATGTGACCGCTGCGGTCGTAAACCCCAAAAGAACGGGACTGGGAGATCTAGTGCTTTTATTGGGCATCCTGACGGTGTTCCAGGCGATCGGAGCCATAGTTGGAGCGACAAAGTTGGTGTCTCGAGCCGTCAGCCAGACCTGACTTGTTCCGGATGCGACACCTGTGATCATCTCAATTTTGCGACCGCTATCGGCCCGAAGCGGCACCGCCTCAGATCTCATGGTCCGTGGTCTGCTACTGCAACGCTCATTTGCGACCGTCCGCAAACCGCCAGCCAACACTCCCAGACGAGCGCCCAGCGCTGCGTGATAGCACCATGTGCCAAATAGATTCCCCTGAATTCATTGGCTCGCGCATAATGACCCCATGACCTCACAATCCCGCCCCGAACCCCGATTCGACTGGTTCGTCCCCATCGATGGCGATGGCGAGCACATCGGCACCGTGCGCGCCGAGCGCCCACCAACGTTTGAGTACCTCAAGCAGGTCGTCCAGACAGCCGAAGACAACGGCTACTACAGCCTGCTAATACCCACCCGTTTCGCCAACGGCCTATTTGAAGAAACGGCTCCGCTGGCGGAGACCTGGACCACGGCAACCGCCCTCGCCGCCGTCACAAAACGTATCCGCTTCCTCGTCGCCGTCCGCCCGGGGTTCATCTCCCCCGGCATGTGGGGCCAGATGGCGTCCGCCCTCAGCAACATTTCGGGCGGGCGGTTCGATGTCAACATCGTCCCCGGCGGCATCCAGGGCGACTTCGAAAGGCTCGGCGTGCATTCAGACCACGCCCAGCGATACGCCCTGGCGACGGAATTTATCGAGGCGTCCAAGTTACTCTGGAGCGCGCCGGAACCGGTTAATTACGATGGAGATGTCATCAAGCTGGAACGCGCGATGGTGTCACCATCTCCCGCGGGCGACGGCCCACGCTGGTACCTCGGCGGCGCCTCCGACAACGCCCTGGAACTCGCTGGGGCACAGGCCGACAACCTGCTCATGTGGATCCAGCCCCTCGACGCCACCGCCGGGTTGATGGAGCGCGCCCGGGCACGGTTCGAGGCCAACAGCCGGCCAGCCGAGTTCGGGCTCCGAACCCACATCATCGTGCGTGACACTGAAGCGGAAGCATGGGACGCAGCGGAGGACCTGCTGTCACAGGCGCAGGTCGTGGTCGAACAACAACGCCACGCCGCATTTGCAGGCACAGCCATGGTCGGACAGCGCGCCCAGTCCCGCTCCTATGAGGAGCACCGCGTCGGCGAACGACTCTGGAACGGAATCTCAACCGTCCGCGTCAATTGCGGCACAGCCATAGTCGGCAATCCGCAGCAGGTCGCAGATGAGCTGATGGCCTACTGGCGACTCGGCATCGACGAGTTCATCCTCTCCGGCTACCCACACGTAGAAGAAGCCGAACGGGTCGCGCAAACAGTCCTGCCGCTAATCAAAACAGCAACCGACAACGAGCGTTAGCAGTAACAACCCGGACCGCACAACTTCCACCCTGGGGCAAACAAAACCCGACCTGAGGCTCTCGAAGGACCGTCCCGCAACAACGCCCACGTCGTCCCACCAAAACACCGTAGGAGCGCCGCCGCCGGCAGCTGCAACAAACTATCCGCCCCTCGCCTATCACTCGACAACGGCGAACCACCGCCACAACACCCTGCTGTCATCCTGAGCCCGAGGCGAATAGCCTGTCCTGAACTTGATTCAGGAATCTCCCGGCCTATGACACTCCAAGCCATTCCGCCCACATTCACCCTCACTCCACAACCCCCGTACAACTTCGTCGCCACCGCCAACTTCGTCACCCACTACAAAGGCCACGAAGGCTCAGACACCTTCGACGGCGAAACGCTGAACCGCCCGGTGGATCTCGGCGACACGGTCGTAATGGCGTCAGTACGTTCCACCGGAACCACCGAAAAGCCGTCCCTGGCCATCACGCTATCGGGCTTGTCGAGACATCCGTCTAATGAGGCGATCGCCAGCGCCCGCCAGCAGGTCGAGCGCGTCATCGGCGCACGCGGCAACCCGCAACCCTTTTACGACTACGCAGCCACCATCCCGGCGCTCGCCCATCTGCCGGAGTTGTTCCACGGGCTCCACCTGACACAGGCGACGAACTTGTTCGAGACGATCACATGGGCGGTACTGGGCCAGCAGATCAGCGCCAACGTCGCTGCATCCCTACGACGACGCATGACCGAAACCTACGGCCGTAACGGCGAGATAGACGGCCAGCCATACGCCCTCTTCCCACGCTCACAAGACCTCGAATCAGCAAACATCGAAGACCTGCGCGCCCTCGGCTTGAGCCGACGAAAGGCCGAATACACAATCGGCCTCAGAGACGATTTTGGATCGGGCCGCCTTACTGAGGGCTCGCTCTCAAAAATGGATGACGCTGAAGTGGAAACGGAGCTACTGAAACTCAGAGGCATCGGCCCCTGGACCGTCCACTGGCTCCTGATTCGAGGACTCGGCCGAGAAGACGCCCTACCGATAGGCGACGTAGCCCTGCAAAAAACCCTCGGCGAACTCGTCACCGGCGAAGCCTTCTCCCCACAGGAACTCGTCGACTACGCAGAACAATTCCGCCCCTACCGCAGCTACCTGACCATCTACCTCTTCGCCCTAATCCGGGCACGACGAGTCGGCGCGGCGTGACGCGACAAGCGGGTCCACGGAAAACGGATATCCTCGCAAATCAGGCGTGCCGGTAAAGGTCCCTCGGCTTCACTCGGGATGACAGCTTGTTCACCGTTGGTGCGCGATCTGCCCCCTCTCCCAGACGGGAGGGGGTTGGGGTGAGGGAGTTGTCGCTTGCAAAGCGACAAAGGCCTAGCGCGTTATCCAACAACACGGCCCTTCGAGAACCTCAGGACGCGACCGTCTCCCCAAATAACCGCCCTACAGGGCTTACCCCCCGTACCCCTGCAGCGCGTGCGCCTTCAGGAAGTCCAGGTCGATCTCCAACCCCAACCCCGGTCGATCACTCACGTACAGATCACCCTCCCGGATATCCAGCGGGTGATCGATGAACTTGTTGTAATCCGACAGGTCGTACTTGTTCGTCTCCAGCTTGTAGAAATTCGGCACGTTCATACAGACGTGCGCACCGGCGATCACGTTGACCGGGCCCGCCGCATCGTGCGGCGACAGCGGCACGTAATACGCCTCCGCCAGATTCGCGATCTTCTTCAGCTCCGTGATCCCGCCCGTCCAGGTCACATCCGGCATGATGTAATCCGCCAGCTCCTGCTCCAGAATCGGGATGAACTCCCAGCGGGTGTAAAGCCTCTCGCCCACAGAAATCTTCTGCGGTATCTGGTCCTTAACCTGCTTCAGAGCGTGGTAGCTTTCCGGCGGACAGGGCTCCTCGAACCACAGGATGTCGAACGGCTCCATCCGCTGCGCCAGCCGCACCGCAGTCGGCACGTTGAACATGGCGTGTGCGTCGATAAGAAGTTCGATCTCGGGCCCGACCGCTTCACGGATAGCCGCCGTGATCTCTACTGCTTCTTCCTCGCCGCGCTTCGATATCTGGCCGTCGATGTACCAGGCATTGCCCTCTGGAAGTGCATGCATAAACGGATCGAACTTAAAAGCACGATGCCCCGACGCCACGATCTCCTTCGCGTCCTCGGCCGCGCTCACCGGCTCCTGTGGCTCCGGCGGGTGGCAGTACAGCCCGATCTTGTCCCGAACGGCGCCGCCCAGCAGCTTGTATATCGGCTGCCCCAGCTCCTTGCCCCTGATGTCCCAGAGAGCGATGTCGATGGCGCTGATCGCCGCCGTTGTCGCGCCCCTAGAGCCGACGTAGGTCATCCGGCGAAAAAGCTTGTGCCAGATGTAGTCGATATCCGACGGGTCCTCGCCGATCACCATCGCCCCTACCTCTTTAACGAACCCATGCATCGCCCGATTGCCGACCAGTCCCGGGAACGGCGTGATCTCGCCCCAGCCTGTGATCCCGGCGTCCGTCGTCACCTGCACAAACAAAAACTCCCGGGTCGTCGGCAGCCGAGGCGAATCACCTCCTGGTCGGTTATCCCAACAGGTCTCAATCAACCAGGGAGTGACGGCGGTGATCTTCATGAGTTCTCTCTTTTCTGTGCGAGTTCGTTGGGAGTAAGACCGGCCCGGATTATGCACCAGATCGAATAACGATTAACCACCCCCAAACCCCCTCCAACTGTAGGAGGGGGCGTCTTTGCCCCCTCTCCCGGTGGGAGAGGGCTGGGGGCCTGCCCTTCCGCTTAGCCCCGGAAGGGTGAGGCAGGTTCAAGGCCCACCCACAACACCCCAACCTTCCCGTACCATCCGCCCACACCACAAACCTCAACATCGGAGCCCCGCAAATTGACCACTCGGAATCCAATTTCAAGGACGTTTAGAGGCATCTACGGAATTCCTCCGACCCCGTTCAACGAGGACGAAACGCTGGATAGGAAGAGCCTGGAGTCGGTGCTCCACTTCACGGTCGAGGCCGGCTGCCACGGCGTCGTCATGCCGGTGATGGTGTCCGAATTTCAAGTTCTGACAGACGAAGAGCGCAAGGAGATCGTCGAGACAACCGTCCGCGTTGTCGCCGGTCGCGTTCCCGTTGTAGCCGGCGTCACCGGAACGGCCAACGCCCACTCGATCGGCCTCGCCAGACACGCCCAGGACGTCGGCGCTGACGCCATCATCGCCATGCCGCCGCACTCAAGGGCGACCACCGAATCCGAAGTGCTCCGCTTTTTCCACGAGCTAGCTGACGCAGTGGACCTACCGGTCTTCGTTCAGAACTTTGGCGGCGCTTACGCCATGCCGACAGACACGCTGGCAAAGTTGGCCCACGACGTCCCGAATCTCTCCTATGTGAAGGAAGAAGGCGCCGAACCGCTACAGGCGGCCACCCGAATCATCGAGGCCGCAGGCGACGACATCCTCGGCGTGATGGGCGGATTCGGGGCGAGGATGCTGATGGACGAGTGGCGTCGCGGCGAAGCAGGAAATATGCCCGCATCGCATTACGGAGACGTACACGCCAACATCTGGAATCTGCTGGAGGAAGGCGATGAAGAGGGCGCACGAGCTATCTACGAGCGAATCCTGCCGGTAATCCTCCACGACAACCTAGCCGTCATCAAAGAGATCTTCGTCCGTCGCGGCGTCATCGCCAACAGCACCATGCGATCGCCATACGGCATCACGCCCCCCGACCAACACGGCTGGGACGAGATCGACTACCTGTACGACCGCATCGACGACCTGCTCACCTGGAAAAAGAGCTAACCGCCAACGACCCACGATAATTACACGCCGAATATACCCACCCTGAGGCTCTCGAAGGGTCCCTCACACAACAACACCGTAGGGGCGAATGACTATCCGCCCTCGGGTCGATACCAATCGACCCGTACCACCGTCCAACCACACCGTAAGGGCGGCGGTTGCCCCGCCCGCGACGCGGCAACCACAAGAATCACATCTATCCACTACATCCTCACTACGCGTCGATATTCGTAATTTCTATCAAATATATTGACAGTTTCCATACGATGATCTACGTTCAGTTACCGACAAGCGCAACAACGCGGCCCCGACGCCGGTAAGAGCCCCACAGCCACCTGGCGTCAGACATGGCACAACAGAGTGCAGAGGAACTCTTGAGGGCAAACATCGAGGCGTTCAATATCAACGATCTCGAGACATGCGGTGCGGTGGAAGCGTCAACCGAAACGCCGGTAACTGCCCATTAGCCTGACAGACCTTTCAAGATCGGCCCCGAGGGGAGGGTCAGATCCAGAGATACCCGCTGGCCGGGATTGGCGAGACCGAAACTACGGCCGGCCAGCGATCCCGAAGGCCCCCGGAGCGCATACCCGGTTGCCTTCTCTTTTTGCCCCCCGTTGGATCGAACAAACCGTATGGGTCGATTGGTATCCGCCCCTACGCGCTTCATCCAACACACTGAAATTTACAATCCATCCGTCAAGCCACCTTGTCCTGGCGCGGCGACCACAAAATCTTGTCATCCTGAGCCCGAGGCGAAGGATCTCCCGGCAAGCACTCCAACACGACCATAATTCGCGCGCAGACCAATCCCCAGGACGATCCTGACGCGAACACGCCCACCCTGAAGTTCTCGAAGGTCCCCCCTAGTGTAGGAGTGGATATGGGTGTTTAATTTCATGCGTCAACGCCACATCGCTCACCAACTACCCCCGCCGAACGAAGGCCCCGCCAGGACAAGCTGCAGGCACGCCTGCCCACCAAACGTTTGTCAGCCAGCCCACTACGGAAGTAACCTACGTTGCCGACCTCTAACCCGAGCAACCAACAACCCCAAATAATCGCCCCATCGGGACCGTAGGTGCGCCGCCGCCGGCAGCTGTAACTGACCCCCGCCCTACACTCGCCAACCATCCAGCCGATCAAACGCGACAACACCAGTAGCCAATCACCCAGACCTCCTTCAACTTGCTCCCTCTCCCCTGGCGGGAGAGGGCCGGGGTGAGGGGGATCCAAACAACCGCCCCCTTGGGGGCAATCAGGAAGAAAGAACAACCACCCATGACCACCGCCGACCAACCCGCAGGCGCCCCCTCCCAGCTCGCCGCCAACCGAGCGGCCAAACGCGCCCCCGGCAAATGGCGCTCATGGGAAACCACTGAAGGCGCAATCCGCGCCCCCCACCGCTCCATGATGCGCGCCATGGGCCTCTCCGACAGAGACATCGACCTCCCATTCGTCGGCGTCGCCTCCACCCACAACGAAGTCACACCCTGCAACATCGGCATCGCGCCCCTTGCAGAAGCCATCAAATCCGGCGTTCGTGACGGCGACGGCACCCCCTTCATGTTCAGCACCATCACCGTCTCGGACGCCATATCCATGGGCACCGAAGGCATGAAAGGCTCCCTCGTCTCCCGGGAGATCATTGCGGACTCCATAGAGACAGTCGTCTTTGCCGAGCGCTTCGACGGCCTCGTCGCCGTCGCCGGCTGCGACAAATCGCAACCCGGCGCAATGATGGCGATTGCCCGACTCAACGTCCCATCCGTCTACGTCTACGGCGGCTCCATCCTTCCCGGAAACTGGCGCGGCAAAGACATCCAGATCCAGGACATGTTTGAAGCCGTCGGCCAGCACCAGGCAGGCGAGATCGACGACGAAGAGCTCTACAACATGGAAATCCGCGCCTGCCCCGGCCCGGGCTCGTGCGGCGGCATGTTCACCGCCAACACAATGTCCAGCATCGGCGAGGCGCTCGGCCTGTCACTGCCCGGCACGGCGTCCGAGCCTGCGGTCGATCAGCGCAAAATCGCTTCCTCCCGCGCCGCCGGTGAGGCCGTCATGCACCTGCTCCGGGAGGACATCCGACCTTCCGATATCCTGACGCGCAAGGCTTTCGAGAACGCCGTTTCGCTGGTCGTTGCGATGGGCGGATCAACCAACACTGCCCTCCACCTCCCAGCGATCGCATACGAGGCAGGGATCGATCTCAACCTGCAGGACATACACGACATCTCGATGCGAACGCCGCTGCTGGTCGACATGAAGCCGGGCGGCCGATATCTCATGTACGACCTGGACCGTGCTGGCGGGATCCCTGTGATCATGAAGCGACTGCTTGAGGCTGGTGTCCTGCACGGCGACGCTATGACGGTGACAGGCAAGACTATCGAGGAGAACCTGGCGAGCGTTAAGGACGACTCAAAAACGCACATATATCCTTCGAACGGTAAGCCGGAGCCGATCATTACCTCTATCGATGATCCGCTTTCCGAGACCGGGGGGCTCGTTACGCTTTACGGCAACCTCGCCCCTGAAGGTTGCACTCTGAAGGTCGCAGGCCACCAGTTCGGGGCGACCTGGTCGGGCCCGGCGCGGGTGTTCGAACAGGAAGAGGAGTTGATCGACGCGCTGAACAAGCGCACGGTCAAAGAAGGCGAGTTCATCGTCATCCGATACGAGGGACCGAAGGGCGGACCGGGGATGCGGGAGATGCTCCAGGTGACCGGAATGATCGCCGGGCAGGGACTGAACGAGAAGGTTTTCCTTATGACCGACGGACGGTTTTCCGGCGCAACCCACGGCTCAATGATCGCCCACGTCGGTCCCGAAGCCTACGTAGGCGGCCCAATAGCAGCCGTAGAAGACGGAGACACCATAGAGCTAGACCTGGAGAACTTCGAGCTGAACTTGAAGATCAGCGACGATGAAATGGAGCGACGTCTAGCAGCATGGACGCCAAGAGAGCCGAGGTACACACGTGGCACACTCGGCAAGTACATCAAGCTGGTCCAAGCAGCAAGCAAGGGCGCTGTTACGGGTTAGGGGTATGCGCCGCGACACGAACATCCGTCAACCCTGGAGTTTTAGAGTTGCCCCTCCTAATGTAGGAGGGGACTAGGGGGTGGTTGATTCAGCCCCTAAGCCTTCTTGACCTCGATCACAGACCCTGCGTCGGCGTCTGATTCGACCACCGGATTCTGGAGCGGAGCGCTGAATCCCGGGGCGGAGATCGTCACCACGTCGCCCTGTTCGTACTTCCACTTCCGCTCTGTGTAACTGATCTTGCTCGTGCCGAAATAATGCACGTGGATATCACCGGGCACGCGGTGCCCCGGGTACTTGAAGTGATGATCCTCACAGTTAGCGAGCGTGTGCGACATGTACTTCTCGCCGGAGTAGATCGGGCCACTCTGGTAGATCGTCTCCCCGGCTCTGGTCGTCTTGCACTCGTACTCAAGCACGTCGAAATCGAAGTCGGTCACCAGCTCTGGGCCGATGGAGCAAACACGCAGCTTGGACGGCGCCAGATAGAGGTAGTTGATGCGCTCCGTCTCGTGATCCGACCACTCGTTCCCGAGCGTGAATCCCAGGCGTCGAGGGGTGCCATTGCGATCGATGATGTAGCAGGCAGCGACCTCCGGCTCCTCGCCACCGTCGAGCGCGTAAGCCGGGATGTCCAGCGGCTCGCCTGGGCCGCGTAAGAATGTCCCGTTGCCCTTGTAGAACCACTCCGGCGATGTGCCGCGAGTCCCGGGCTCCGGCTTGCCGCCCTCGATACCCATCTGGAACATCTTTGCGGAATCGGTGGCCGGCTCTTCAGACTTGGGCTCGTCTTCCTCGACATGCATGGCGTCACGCGACTCCATGCTGCCGGTGTGGGTCAGCCCGGTCCCGGAGATCAGGACGCGATGCGGGTCCAGGTGGTCGACCGGGGCGTGCAAGAAGGGTGCATCGCCGCCGACCGGGGCTGCGAGGAGTTCGGCGTAGTTCAGCCTGGTGTCGCTAGCATCGGCAGCTTGCTGGAGAATTTCTTCAAAGCCGACGCCAGAGTTCTGTGCGGCATCGAATACCTGGAAAACGTGGGTCAGCGAGGGCGACTCGGCGGTAATGTCGATCACATCGTCGCCATCAATAACACCGACGCGCCGACCAACTCCTTGGAATCCGGAATTGGGTATCTCAAACTGGACTACCCGCATGATGACCTTTCGAAGTCTGGTTGCTGCGTGACTGATTGGCTGGACGGTCGATGGTAACGGTTGAAACGTCTGGGCGCGGGCACGCTGAAGGGGCCAATCTGCATCGAGATGAGGGCGGATAGTCATTCGCCCCTACAGTGTTGATGTGCCTTATCGCACGGACTGGGCCCCAAGATCCAGGACCGATTCCGCGACCGATGTCAGCATCGCCCAGGCGGGTTCGTGCGTGAGGGTGTCTTCCGGGATATCCATGTAGGTGTCCAGCAAGACGTACTCGGCGCCCAGATCGTCGAACGCTCCCAGGTCATCCTGGACCTGCGCCAGCGAGCCGATCCCCGGCTTGCGACCTCCTTCCGGCAAAGCCTCATCGGTAATACGCAGCTTTACCCGGGGGCAAAAAGCGGGAACCGGCTTTCCCGCCTCATCGGCAAATCGCCGGAGCGTCGGCAACCCATAATCCGTGAGCCATCCAAGCTCGGCGTTCATCGGATGCCAGGCGTCACCGTGCAAAACGGTGCGCCTGATCGCGGCATCGCTCGGTCCACCAACCCAGATCGGCGGGTGAGGTTTCTGAACCGGCATCGGCGCAGTCAGGACGTGCTTGAACGACGTGAAATTGCCATCAAAAGTTGCCGGTCCGTCCGACCAGAGCACCTTCATCGCCGCCAGGTACTCGTCCGTCATCGCACCACGCTGATGGAACGGCAGCCCGAGCGCTTCAAACTCCATGGTCGACCAACCGGCGCCGATCCCAAAGATGAAACGCCCGCCGCTCAGTTGGTCCAGCCCTGCGACCATACGAGCAGTCAGCGCCGGGTGTCGGTACGGCACAATGATCACCGTCGTGCCAAGCTCGATCTTCCCTGTCTTCCCGGCGAGCCATGCCAGGGTTGTGAACGGATCATAGAAAGGCGCCGGGTATCGTGCGTTGATGTCTGACGTAACTGCTACGTGATCCCCGACCATCGCCAGGTGGAATCCTAGAGACTCAGCAAACACGGTCCACCGGGCCAGTGAGTCCGGCGTCGCGGCCGGCCCAAAGTTCAGCAGATTAACTCCAGCCTTCATTCAATCCTCCTCTTAAGCGGGTACCGTCACTCATGTGCGCAATCGAGGGATTACGCGCTACACCGCAGGCAAAACCAGATCATCACCCGTCCGATACTGCCAATCACTAATCCGCGCTGACAGATCTCGCACCCGGTCACGATAGCCAGGGTGGTCGAACAAGTTGTCGAGCTCCAACGGGTCGTTGTTAAGGTCGTACAACTCACACTGATCGCCCGGGCACAGGTTCAACTTCCATCGATCCTGGGTAACGACCGTCCGCCACGGCAGAACGGACATCCGCTCGACCGCCTTATTCCCTAACGGGACCGTGGCGGGGCCGCCGTGCCACTGCATGAATACATCGCCTTGTAATTCAGCGTCGCTCCGCAACACTCCCGCCTGGCTTTGACCCTGGAGAACCTCGGGAGGCACCTCATCCACGAGATCTAACAGCGTTGGGACGAGGTCCACGTGGCCGAAGTTGCCTTCTATTTTTCGGCCAGCGCCATTGATATCGGGGCCGGATATGAGCAAAGGCACGCGCGCCACCTCGTCGTAAAAGGCACGCTTATTCAGCATGCCCCGGTCGCCAAGTGAATCGCCATGATCGCTGGTGAATACGACAATCGTATTGTCGACAATCCCGCTCTCGTCCAGAGCGTCGAGGATCAAGCCGATGCCACGGTCAAGTACCGATACGTTCCCGTAGTAACGCGCACGCAGGGCGCGCCAGTAGGATTCGGGATTGTCGGGCTGAACCTCGATCGCCTCCGCAATGTGGTGGTCCGAGCGAAGCCGATTGAACAGCGGCGTGTTTTCGGCCGGTCGTTTGAGGAAAAGCGGACCGTCCGGGATGGATTCCGGCGTGTACATATCGTTAAACGGCCCGTTGTACGGCGGGTGCGGTTCAAATAGCGACACGTGCAACAGCCACGGCCTGTCCTCCCCCGATTGCCGGTGAATGAACTCGCCAGCCTTACGTCCCAGATACATCGCCACCGTGTGTTCTAGCGGCAGGAATCCGCGTTGATGCTGCGTGAACGATCTGTAACCTGTGGGCTCATCAATTCCCTCCGGTTTGTAGCCCTGTTCGACCAGGTACTGGTGATAGTCCGAGTGTCTCCCCAGGTCTTCCGGCCGTGTGGCGGTGGGGTGATTGTCGTCGTGGGCGTCCTCCGTAGACAGCCATTCGTCGAACCCGTGTTGAGCGAAAAGATCGTTTCCGAGGTGCCACTTACCGAGCTTTGCACAGTGGTACTCATCGGGAAGAAGTTCGGCGATCGTCTGAACCTCTGGAAACAGGTTTGAGAACGGCCGACCGGGCTCGCTGTTGCGCACAACGCCGGCCGAATGCGGATACAGGCCCGTCAGTAGCGCAGCCCGCGCCGGCGAGCAAACGGGTTGCGCGACGTAAGCGTTTTCGAAGACGAAACTTCGTTCCGCCAGCTGATTTAACGCCGGGGTGTCTATCCAATCATTGCCATAACAGGCCATCGTGTCCCGGCGCTGCTGGTCAGACGTGATGATGAGTATGTTCGGGCGTTGTGGCATCGTGGGCGTGGCCTGTCGGAGCTGGCATCAGGCTGGATTGGATGAAATGGGAAGTTGTTCCGCACATAGTACGGTTCCGTTGCGGTAATCGGGCTCAACGGAGATTCTTGAGTCTGAAATGTGCTGACATGATGCACCTGAAATTCACGGAGGAGGACTCGATGAGGGTCCAGCCGCAACAGTCAAAGCTTACGGCCCTTCTGCTGATGTTGAGGGGCATCGGCGCGTCATGCGTCACGTCGACATCCGGCGGACCATCATCGCCGGTGGTCGTCGGAGAGACACGCCCTGACGCGGATGCTACCTCGATCGTATTGCCGACTCGGATCCCGAGCCTGAGTACAGCTCCTACGCCGGATATTCTGTCGACCCCTGTTACTTCGTTATCTCCAGTAGCGACACCCAAAACGACGCCCGCTCCGGAGCCTACCGAGACGCCGATAGCGAGTCCCGCGCCAACC
>JAYGCG010000060.1:0-57269 GCA_046583455.1 Dehalococcoidia bacterium
GGCGCCTGTGCCGGAGCGGCGGCGACGCGAGCCCAGAATGAGGTGGGGTCGATGCCGTCCGGGTAGATCACAACCATTTCAGGCGGACTGTCTAGAAGCGGTTTCGCCGCCTCCGCCATCTCCACCAGAGACTCGTGAACGATCAGAATCGAAGCGCGGCTGTTGTTGAGCTGATGGGCGATCTCACGTTCCCGGTAGCCCGTGTTGAGCGTGGAGACGATAGCCCCGGCCTTTAGCACGCCATAGAAAGCGATCTCAAACTCGGCGCAATTTGGCGCCATCAACCCGACACGGTCACCTTTGCGGACGCCCATATCGACCAGAGCAGCTGCCAGGCGGTCGCTGTGGGCGTTGAGTTCGCCAAACGTGAACCGTCGATCTCCGTCGATCACGGCGATCTTTGAAGGCCACTTGTCGGCGGCGTCGATCAGGTACTGCTGTACCGGATGTACGGCGTATGGCTGTAAGGAATTGCGAAAGGGCGTTGGAGCGCTCAAAATGGACCTCCCGGCGGATCTATCTACGGCAGATCAAGCCTTACCTGGATCGCAGCGTTGGCGATGATCGCAAAGTCGTCCCCGGCCTCGTCCGGGATGTCGATACCGCCCTTGACGGCCTTAACCTCCACCTGGCCGTGAGGGAGCGTCGCCAGGACGGCGTCTTTGTCCACCTTGTCCGGCTGCTGGACACCGATGATCACCTCTACCTGCATCGATTCGATATCGACGCCGCTCGCCCGGGCGATACCGAGCGAACTGTGGTGGAGGGCGTCAAATACGGCGCGGACCGCCGCCTTGGTGTAGTCGCCGCCGTGCAGGTCGTTTCCGGTCCCCATCTCGAGGATCACGCGTTTCAGTGGCATGGGATTCCTCCTAAGGGAGATCGAGCCGCACGAGGGCGGCCGCACTTGCGATCAAGGTTCCGTCGGTGCCTTCGTCGTTGAGGATCTCTAGTCCCCCTTCGACGACGTTCACCGTGCCGGTGCCATGTGGAAGGACCGCCAGCACGGCGTCCTTGTCCACCTCATCCGGCCGGGGGACGCCGATGGTCACCTCGACCCGCATCGAATCCACATCCAACCCGAGCGCATTGGCAGCGCTGAGGGAGTTGTGCCAGAGGGCGTCTCGCAACGCCCGTACGGCCGCCTTCGTACAGTCCCGTCCCCTGATGTCTGTGCCCATGCCAATTTCGAGCACTACCCGTTTCCAGGTCATACGTATCTCTCCAAACGCTTTAGTCGGCGATCCTCAATAACAGGGAATCGAGCTAAGCGGTCTCTACGTGATCTTCCGCCGCCGTCTTCGCTGCGCCGGCTATCTCCCGCAACTGGTTCATCTGGTCCTGCATGGCGAATTGCATCAGGCGCGAGTCCGACGAGTGCATGATGAACCGAGCGCCAAGGTTAATTGCGGTGCCCGAAGTCTCGATGGTCTGCTGGTGGATCATCACCGGGATACCCTTTGCGTCCGTCTTGGCGATGATGTCCTTCAGCACGTCGGTGTACTTGTCGTTGGAGTAGTCGTCCGGGATGCCGAGAGACGTGGACATGTCGTTCGGGCCGATGAAGATGCCGTCGATGCCTTCAACTTCCAGAATCTTGTCCAGGTTCTGGTGTCCCGGGACAGATTCGATACCGATGATGATGATCGATTCCTTGTGACGGGCCTCCAGGTACTCCTTCGACTTGTCGCTCGGGAGTACGCCATCTGTCACCGCACGGATCAGATACTCGCCCTTCAGTGGGTGCCATTTCGCTGTGGCGACCACCGCCTGGACCTCTTCAACCGTTTCGCAGTAGGGGACGAGCACGCCAGCTGCTCCCGCGTCCAGCGCCATCGCAACCCACTCAGATTTCGGGATGGGTACGCGGACAATCGGCGTGATCCCGGCCTGTCGGAGGACCATGCAAAGGAGCTGAATCTCCGCACGGTCACGGGAACCATGCTCGGAATCGATGATCGCAAAGTCGAGCGTGCTGCCGGCCAGCGCACCGGAGAATCTGATCCCCTGCATCGAGGAGATCATGCAGCCAAATACGTGTCCGCCGCCGTTGAGAGTTTCCTTAAGTTGAACAGCGTCCATTTCTGAGCGTCCCTTTCCTGAATATGATTTTTGGGGTCTGGTTGTTGGTGTTGTTTTCATCGACCCGGGATGGGCCGGTCCACAAGAACAAAGTATTTGAGTACAGATACGCCGTGCGGCGCTCGCACACGATAAACGAACATCGGCAACTGTGCGCGCGTGAGTTTTACCTCAGGATGTTGCTGGGATCGACTCCGGCTTAGCTCACCCCTCGCCAGAATGGCTCACGTTTGCGTATGTTGTCGAGAATTGATGGATCCCATGGCTCGAGATCGAATCCTTCCGGTTGTGGAGGCCTGCCTGCCCAGCCGATATGTTCGTAGACCCGGCTGTCGGTGTAATACGTCTCGTACACCAGCTCAACGAACTCGGAAAACTGGACCGGAAGATCGGATTCGACGGTCGCAAGGGCTGCGATCTGCCTCTCTTCATCGAGGGCGGCAAATCCGCCTTCTACCCGGGATGCAATATCAAGTGACATCGCATCTAGCACCGTCAACAACCCTGATCGCAATCGGCCGTAGCGCAAGGAAGCCTGTTCCAGCCGTTCAGTGAGATCTAGTCCTCCGGCCCCGGGGAAGTCGCCGTCGGGCGGGATGATGAGGTCCATGATGCGAGTCAGCACCACCCGATCTACGTCGGTTAACTGCCTATCTCTGGTCGGCATATTCGTTTTCCTGATTGATCGGCATTACCGGTGTTGAAGGGGTTGGAACAGAGAGCATCTGCGCAATCATCCCTTCAGATCGTCCCGCGCATGCGCGATGTAGTCGGCTGCCCTGAGGGCGATAGCCTGTAAGGTCGGCGTTGGATTGACCGCCCCGGCGGTGACGAACACACTGCCATCGACGATAAAAATGTTGTCCGCGTCGTGTGCCTGGCACCACTTGTCGACCACCGAGCGCCCCGGGTCGTCTCCCATCCGCGCCGTTCCCATCAAGTGCCATCCGCCGCCGCGCAGCAACGGATTCGACATAATCCGGATTGCTCCCGCCTCTTCCAGGACCGTCGTCGCCGACTTGATGGAGTGGTTCATCATGCGGCGGGAGTTTTCGCTCAGCGTGTAGTTGATTTTGGGAGCGGGCAGGCCATTACTGTCCGTAAGCTGTTCATCGAGAGTCACCGCGTTGTGCTCTTCCGGCAGGTCTTCTCCAATCCCGGCCAGCGTGATGTTGTGGCCGAACCGCTCGGCGAAATCCTCGTGATGCCCGACACCCCATTTAACCGGCTCGTGAGCGCCGCCAAGCGCCGTGCCAAGCGGTCCGGTCCCCCGGTTTAGCTGGTACGCGTAACCACGAACGAAGTCCCGGTGCGGATCCGTCTCGTAGAACTCCTGTGACATCAGGATGTTGCCCATAGGCCCTTTCCAGGTTTCCGACAGGGCTGGGATTAGTCCGGTGGTGATGGAGTAGGGATGGAACATCAGGTTCTTGCCGACGAGGCCGCTGGAGTTGAGAAGGCCGTCAGGATGTGCATCCGATTTTGACATCAGGAGCAACCGGGGCGTGCCAATTCCGTTGCCCGCCATTACCACGCTGCGCGCCGCCTGATGCTGGAGCTGTCCGGCGCTGTCAAAATAGTCCGCACCAGTAGCGCGTCCGTCGGCGCCGACCGTTATCTCTGAAACACGAGCGTGGGTCTTAACAACTGCGCCGAGCCGAATCGCCTCAGGCCAGTAGTTCACGTCCGTGCTGGACTTGGCTTTTCGTGTGCAGCCGAACCCGCTTGGCCCGCAGTAGTTGCATGCGTCACGGCCCTTGTACGGCACGGAGTTAATGTAGTTGTCGGAAGGCCACCAGTGCCAGCCAAGCCGATCAAAAGCGGCGGCCATGTGCTGACCGTCATCGCCGAGTGGGACAGGCGGCATGGGCCTCGGCGAACGGGGCGGTACGGCGGGATCCCCGTTGATCCCAGAGCAACCCATCATCATGTCGTTCACGTCGTAATACGGGTCGAGGTCGTCGTACGTGATCGGCCAGTCATCTGCGACCCCGTCCAGCGTCTTCACCCGAAAATCGGACGGGTGAAATCGTGGTGTGTGGGCCGTCCAGTGGATCGTGCTGCCGCCGACGGCTGCGAACATGAGCGGCGTGATGTCTGACTCGCTGTCGTTGACCGGGTAATCCTCTGAATTTCCGCGTTTGTTGGGATCCCAGTTCCATTCGTGCCGGCCGAGGATCTCCCAGTTCTGCTCTTTCGTCGGGTACAAAGCGGGATTGATCCAGCGGCCCTGCTCAAGGCAAACCACGGAAAATCCGGCCTGGGCGAGCCGCCATGCGGCGGCAGCGCCGGACGCTCCAGCGCCGACAATCAAAATGTCGGCCACATCGGACGCTGACTGTCCTTCGGTAACTATTTCGGGAGCGATTACCGTCTGTTCTTCCTGATCCGAGGTCGATGCTTCGTTCATGCAGGACTGCTCCGCTTGAAATCCGCTTGAAATATTCGGGACACGAGGACTCGACCAGAAACTTATCACGGGACGCGGGACAAAGTGGGACACAGGACTACCGACATCAGGATTTCGGCATCGAATATTCTGAACGCACGGCAAAACGATTCTGATTGAGAGGCATCACATGGCGATCGTCACGGTAACCGGTACCTCAGATAGCCAGTACGAAACCCGAATCACAAATGGCCGACATACGATGACCGCAGATGAGCCGGTCCCGCTCGGGACGGATCTTGGCCCTAATCCGTACGAGTTTCTGCTGTCCGCCCTCGGTGCATGCACGTCGATCACTCTATTTATGTACGCCGGCCGCAAAAATTGGCCGCTGGAGCGGGTTCGCATTGAACTCACACATGATCGCGTCCACGCCGATGATTGCGAACAATGCGAGGAAGAATCCGGGCTGGTGGATTTGATCGAGCGGAAGATCGCCCTGCCTGGTCTGGAATCGGGCTCCTTCGATGCTGGAATAATGCGTGTTATTGGCCCGAACGCGGAGTTTCCAGGCGGCAGCCACGCGACTATCGGATTACGGATGGTGAAAGCCTACCTGGAGAACAACCCCGGCTCCACGGCGTCATCATTGATAAAAGTTTCAGCTGAAGAGATTTACGAGGGCAGTAACTACAACCCGTAGACCTGCGCAGGTCGGCTGTAGCGAGGTAGTTTGCTGAGGGGCGGCACGACTTGTTGGCGTCGCCAGCCATCAATGACCTTATGAGGGATGCTCCCGGGTCACCTCCTGACCGGGGGCCTCACGCGTTCCCGGCCAAGTCGGGGGTGGGTTGCCACGGAAGTACCGGATCCTGGGGCAACTCCGTGGGCGACACGGCTAAAGCAGGTCGATCTCCGTTGAACCGTCGCCGCCCATTGCCTGTTCAGACCGTTCAAACCCGCCGACCGCCGGATGACGCCGTAGCGCCTCCCTCGTAGCGTCCCGGAGCGCGCCGGTTCCCTTGCCGTGGATAACCCGGACACTGGTCAAACCGAGTAGTGCGGCCTCATCCAGGAACGCCACCACCTGCTCATAAACCTCGATCGCCCGGATGCCCCGGATGTCCAACTCACGGGTTGGCGAGTCGATCATCGGCGTGGACGTTGTAATGCGTGATTCGTCCGATGCCTTCACGTCCTCCGACGGCATGACCACTTTCAACTGGGCGATGTTGAGCGTTACGCGTGCGCTCCCGAGAATGAGAGAGGCGGAGCCGTCTGAGTTAACCGAGGTCACGGTAGCCTGTGCGCCGAGGCCGCGGACCTCCACGATGTCGCCTGCGGTGATGGGCCGTGGTGGTGGCGGCGCTTCTTCTGGCTCTAACATTTCGCTCTCGGCCGGGCGGGTGACCTTGAATCGATCGGCACGCTGGAGAGATCGCCGAACCCGCTCCTGCTCACGCCGCACCACCGACATGTCGCGTTCCTGGCTCGCCTGTCGCTGAATCTGGCGCAGGCTTGTTCGCACGTCCTCCGCTTCACGCTGTAGCTCGGCCCGGGTCTCCTCAACAAGATCGTCCTGTGCCTCGGTGATCGCTCGCACGCGCCTGTCCAGATCACGCTTTGCGGCTTCTGCTTCCGCGCTGTACGCCTCGGCGGCCGCAAGCTGACCTTCGATCTCCGCACGTTCACGCTGCAACTGAAGCAAGAGAGCCTCAGTCGCCGAGTGTTCGGGCGACAGCAGCACACGTGCCCGGTCCAGCACGTCGTCCGGAAGCCCCAGCCTCTCTGCGACGGCCATTGCGTAGCTGCGGCCCGGGGTGCCCATAGTTACGCGGTAGCTGGGCAGCATGGTGTCCGGGTTCAACTCAACGGCGGCGTTTCGCATGCCCGGGGAATCGCCCGCATGCTCGGCCACGGCGCGGTGATGGGTTGTGACGATGGTGGGGATGCCATCTTCGACAAGATGGTCGAGGATCGCACGGGCCAGCGCCGATCCTTCTTCCGGGTCGGTTCCGGTTCCCAGTTCATCGAGCAGCACCAGAGAATGTTCGTCCGCTTCTTCCAGGATGTTTACGACGGCCCCCAGATGGGACGAGAAAGTTGATACGGACCGCTCGATGCTCTGGGCGTCACCGATGTCCACGTACACGCCGTCAAACACCGAGATCTCGGTGAGCGGGTCGCAGGGGACCTGCATGCCGCTCTGGTGCATAAGAACCGCCAGCCCGGCCGTCTTGAGTGCGACGGTTTTGCCGCCGGTGTTCGGGCCTGTGATTACGAGCGCGCGGAAGTCGGGACCGACAGAAAGACTGATCGGGACGGCGTCTTCACCCAGTAACGGGTGGCGTACGTCGACCAGGTTGAGCGCCGTACCATCGCCCTCTGGGAGTGTCCTGGCCTTTGCCGCCCGCATCACGTGCGCCAGACGGGCGCGCGTGAAAACAAGATCAAGCCTGCCAGCCGCTTCGATCGCCATCATGGCGTCGCTGGCGCGGTCGGAGATAAGGCCGGAAAGCCTCCTGAGGACTTTCTCCTCTTCCCGTATTACTTCGGCGGACGCCTCTCGCCAGCTGTTGCACAGCTCCACCGCGTCGAACGGCTCCACGAACAGCGTCTGGCCGGTATTGGACACGTCGTGAACGATCCCCGGCACGGCCGATCGTTGATCTGATCGAACTTCAACAACGAGACGATCACCTCGTGTGGCGATGACGGGCGCCTGTATCGCGCTGCGAATCTTGGGTCGTGCTATGAGCCTCTCGAGATGGGTGGCGAGTTTGCGATATTTCTCTCCAACGCCGGAACGAAGTCGGCCGAGATTTGGCGTTGCGGAGTCCCGGATCCTGCCGCGTTCGTCGATAGCTTCGCCGATGCGCTCATCGAGCCACCGCAGGTCGGGAATTAACGCCGCCAGCGTGCCGATCAACGGCGTTTGACGGCCAAGCGCGTGGGCGGCCTCCCGGGCCTCCCAGAGCGAACGCATTACCTGTCCGACTCGCAGTAGCTCCTCCCCGTCGAGTCCCCCGCCCAGTTCTGCTCTTTCTATGTAGGCGCGTGGGTCGATCAGCCCCCCGAGGCCGATGTCCCCGGCTTCGTCCAGAATGCGGCGCGCTTCAGCCGTTTCTTCCTGCAAACGTTCGATATCACGTTCGTCCGAGGAGGGTTCTAGTGAGAGCGCGAGCTCTCTCGCCCTGAACATATGTGCTCGGCCGGCGAGCAAATCCAGGAGCTTTGGCCACTCGATCAATTCACGGGAACGCTCGGTTAGCGTTGGCTGTGGAGCCCGGTCCGGTGTTTCGCCTTGTGGATTATTCGAGTTGTGAGATTCGTGTTCGGTCATTGGTTGGCTATTCTAGTGGCGGACCGCTACCAATCCGTGTGTACGCACGAGAACGCCGAGTTCGGACCATGCCAGTTGCCAATGTCAGTTGAAGCCACAACCGAGGCGATCGCTAAATCGATTCCCGGAGGGGAAGAGGTCTACCGGGCGCTTGTCGGCCTCCTGGCGCGGTCCGGGCTGGAGTACTCCGGCGAGTTCGTCGAAGTAGACGGCTTTCGGGTTCACTACCTGGATTACGGGCCGCGAGATAGTGAACTGCCTCCCGTAGTGCTCATGCACGGCGCCGGACCGGGGTCCGGCAACTGGTATTCCCAGATTGCGATTTTGCGCGAGACGCGCCGTGTAATAGCGATGGACAGTCCGCTGTTTGGTCTGTCCGATCTCGCAGAACAGGATGGGCATCCGACCGTTTCCGTCGCCCGCTTCCTCATCAAGTTTCTCGATGTGATGGGGATCGTAAAGGCTGACTTTGTAGGGCTGTCGTTCGGTGGCGCAGTGATCTTGACCCTCGCGATAGATCACCCCGAGAGAGTTCGACGACTCGTTCTTGTCGATTCAGCAGGTCTCGGGCGCGGCATACCGTACGCGTGGCGACTCGTGCACGCGCCGTGGTTGGGCACGCTCTTGTTCAAACCGAGCCGATTCGTTCGTGATCGCGTCTTCGAGAAGTGGGAGGTCCGCAATCCCGAAATGCCGGACAAGGAGGCTTATGCCGAGTATTCGTTCGCCGTACGCATCCGGCCGGGGCGTTCAGTGCCGATGAAAGAGGGCATGAAACGCTTCACCTCGTGGCTGGGCCAGAGGCGTAAATTCTCAAACGATGAACTGCGATCCGTGGCCCCGGAGACGCTCGTCATGTGGGGCGACGACGATCGCATATTCCCGCTCAACCACGGTGAACGCGCCGCCCGCCTGATTCCGATCGCGAGACTCGAAGTCATCGAAAACGCGGGCCACGTGTGCTTCTGGGACCAACCTGAAACAACCAACAGGCTGCTAGTGGATTTCCTGAACGCAGATTGAACCCAACCGAAAACGCCCAGTGCCACGCCAAGATCAGACGTAGCGTAACCCCATCCAAATAGCCGCCCAGCCGGGCCCCGGCTGGGTTAGTTGCCTTCGTACTCTGGTCTGAAATCTTCTGCTCGGTCTTCGGGCTGATAGCCGATGACATCCCTTGCGTGCGAAATGTCTCGTACGTTCCACAGATTGTCCGAGCCGGAGTAGAAGATGTCGAACATCAGGTCGTCCGGCGCGTCCAGGCAGCGTTGCACAATCTGGGCGGCGTCGCGATTGCTCGTCCACAGGGAGAACGATCGATTGCCTGGCATATCGACATCGTTCGGGTTGATGTTGGCGGTCGGGCTCAGCGGCGTGTCATCCCGATTAACGGAACTGAATCGAATGCAAAGCGCCGAGATGCCGTGGACGTCTGAGTAGTAGCGGCCGAGCGCTTCGCCCCAGACCTTGGTCGCGGCGTACAGGCCCGATGGCCGGACCGGTTGAGTGTGATTCACTCGCTCATATGAGGCCGATTCGCCCTCATACGTCCCGCCGATGACCTCCCCGAGGTCATCTTCTTGTTCATAGTTCCAGGTCACCTGTCCGGTGGAGGCGAAGATGACCCGCTTCACTCCGGCCTCTCGCGCCGATTCAAAGATGTTGTATGCGCCGATGAGGTTTGACTCTCGAAGCTGATCCCATCGATCGCCCGGCCCGCCGTTGGCGCCAAGGTGAACAACCGCGTCCTGCCCCTCAAGCGCCGCTCGAACCGCGTCGAAGTCGGCGACGTTGCCCTCGATGATGTCACGACCAGGATCGACCACGAGATCAAATCCCTTGAGTGTGTACCTGTCCGGCGAGTCAGCCAGCCGGGTCCAGACAGCAGTACCGATCAGGCCGGTCGCGCCGGTAATGAGGACTTTCATGGGTGCTCCTGTTCTGAGGCCAGAGGGGGCCGATTTTTCTGAAGATAGTACGTAAATCGCTCCAAATGTCATCCTGAACTCGATTCAGGATCGGACTTTATTGGGACAACCTTGTCGTATGCGCGGGACTGACTACGACGATCAGCCGGTAAGGCTGATCCCACCCTGTAAGTAGAAAGAAGCGGATCCTGAATCGAGTTCAGGATGACATGTTCCTTGATCTCTCTTGGAGTATGTGATTACTGGCCGCACTACCCCTCAACAACCGTGATTACCGTTGCCGGGTCCGCCAGGAAGTCCTCCCGTAGAGCAGTCCCGATACCCGGGTCTTCCGGCGCGTATACGATGCCGTTCTCGATGCGCGGCAGTCGGTCCACCACACGACCGTACACTTCGTGAATGAAGGCCCGGGTCGTTTCCTGGATGAAGGCGTTCGGGGCGTGCATGCACAGATGAATCCCGGCAAACAGGTTCACCGGCCCGTTGCAGTCGTGCGGGGTCGCCGGGACCTTGTGAGCCTCGGCGAGTGACATCACTTTGCGTGCCTCGGTGAAGCCGCCGACAAAGGTCGTGTCAAACATCAGGATTCGGATTGCGCCGTTTGAGAGCATCGGCAGGTACGCCTCGGCGCTTGCCAGCGTCTCGTTGCCCAGCACCGTCAGATGGGTCCGCTCCTGCACCTGTCTCAAGCCCTCCACATTGTCCGCGGTGATCACGTCTTCAACCCAGTACGGCTCAACCTCTTCGAGCGCGTTCACGATCTTCACGATGGATGGGATGTTCCACATGCCATGGAGCTCCGCCATGATCTCGATCTTGTTGCCGACGCGCTCCCGGATCTTTCGGAACGGCTCCATGCCCTTGTTCACGTCTTCGGCAGAGATGTGCTGACCGTTCGTCTTGCTCACGAACTGATCGAAGGGCCAGATCTTCATCGCCTTGATGCCCTCGTTCAGAAGGCTCTCGGCTACCGTCCCGGCGTCGTTCAAGAAGCCCTGTAAATCGTCGTATTTACCAGACGGCGTCTCGTGATCGGTCGGTGACGACAGCCCGAACGCCGCCGAGCCGGAACGAACGGCGTAGCGCCAGTCGGCGCATGTGTTGTAGATCGGTATCGAGTCACGGACGCGGCCGCCAAGTGCCTGATGGATCGGCGCGTTGGTTGCCTGCCCGACGATGTCCCAGAGCGCGATGTCCACCGCTGATATCGCCCGCCACTCCGCGCTGCCGTTCGGCCCGATCCGGCTGCGGGACTGCATGCCCTCGTGCAGCTCGGCAACCTGCATCGGGTCTTTGCCGATCAGGTATGGCGCAAGTTCCGTACGGATGTGCGCCTCGGTGGGGGCCGACACACCGGTCGACTCACCGAGCCCAATAATTCCCGAATCCGTGTGCACCCGAACCCACACCCAACGAGGGATGTTGCCGGTACGGACCGTCTCAACTCTGGTGATTCTCATCTGGTGATTTCTAAAGCTCACTGACCTGTACGGTCAACTGATCGCTCTTGAGAAACTTCTCCGTGAAGTCGAGCCCCAATCCGGGGGCGTCCGATACAGATGCGTAGCCGTTCTCAACCTTCGGAAGCGCGGTCACAATGTCTTTGTACCAGGTTGCGTTGAAGGACCTCACCGTCTCCTGAATGAAGGCGTTCGGGACGTTCAGGCTCAGGTGTACGTCCGCCATGAAGGCGATCGGCCCAACGCAATCATGAGGAGCGATCGGAATGCCGAACGACTCAGCCATCGTGGCGATGCGCTTGGCCTCCGAGATTCCGCCGACCCATCCGAGATCGAACATGCAGATGTCGGTTGCCTGCTTCACGAACATCTCTCGGAACGACCATCGGGTCGACACGTTCTCGCTTGCGATAGTCGGTATATTGGTCGACTTCCGGAACTGGGCTAGCGCGTCCAGGTTGTCCATCTGAACCGCATCCTCAAACCACATCGGTTTGAACGGCGTAACCGCCTGAGCGATCTTGATCGCTGACGGCAGGTTCCACGACTGACCCATCTCGACGGCGATCTCCATCCGGTCGCCCATCGCCTCGTGGATCAGCCGGAACGGTTCAGTGCCCTTTGCCAGGTCTTCGGCGGAAATGAACTGGCCGTTGGTCTTCGCTGCGAACTGTGAGAACGGCCAGATCTTCATCGCCCTGAAGCCTTCCGCATGCAGGCTTTCCGCCAGGCCAACCGGGTCGGTCAGTGCGGAGTGCTCATCGTCGTAGGGGCCGGCAGGCCCGAAATCGGCCGAGCCCGCCTTCGGGCCTTTGGTGCGATTCAAGTAAAACGGATAGCCGGCACAAGTGGCGTAGACCTTGATCTTGTCCCGGCTCAAGCCGCCAAGCATGTTGTAAGTGGGCTGACCCATCCGTTTTCCGTGCAGGTCCCAGAGGGCGATATCGATGGCTGACAGCGCCCGCATCTCCGCGCCTTTGGAGCGCATTCCGCCGGTCATCTTCGCAAGACTGGCCCAGTGCAGATCGAGCTGGCTGGCGTCTTTTCCTAGCAGATATTCGGACACGTCGGCGTGGATAAAAGCGTGAACCGGCTCTGCCGACCCGGGCGTTTCTCCGATGCCGTAGAGACCATCATCGGTGTGAATCTTGACGAACACCAGCCCTGGATGTTCGCCGTGCCGGAAGGTCTCTATCTTGACGATCCTGGGTGATTTTGCCATCGAAGCGGGCCTAAAGCTCGGTCGTTCGCACGGTCAACTGATCGCTATTCAAGAACTTCTCGGTGAAGTCCAGACCCAGTCCCGGGTCGTCGGACACCGAAGCGAATCCGTTCTCCACCTTCGGGAGTACCGTCACGATGTCGTTGTACCAGGTGGCGTTGAAGGCCCTCACCGTCTCCTGGATGAACGTATTCGTGGCGTTCAAGCTCAGGTGAACGTCCGCCATGAAGGCGATCGGCCCAACACAGTCATGCGGCGCAATCGGGATGCCAAACGCCTCAGACATAGTGGCGATGCGCTTCGCCTCTGAGATGCCGCCGACCCAGCCGAGGTCGAACATCGTGATATCGACCGCCTGCTTCACGAACATCTCGCGGAAGGTCCAGCGGGTCGATACGCCCTCGCTGGCGATTGTTGGGATGTTGGTCGTGCTGCGGAACTGCGCCAGCGCGTCCAGGTTGTCCATCTGGACCGCGTCCTCAAACCACAGCGGCTTGAACGGCGTCACCGCCTGGGCGATCTTGATCGCAGAAGGCAGGTTCCACATCTGGTGCATCTCGACGGCGACCTCCATCTGATCGCCCATCGCCTCGTGGATCAAACGGAACGGTTCGGTGCCCTTCTCGATGTCCTCGGCCGAGATGTGCTGCCCGTTGGTCTTTGTGACGAACTGGTCAAACGGCCAGATCTTCATCGCTCTGAACCCCTCGGAGTGGAGGCTCTGAGCGAGTCCCACCGGGTCTGTCAGGAAGGCGTGCTGATCCTCGTACGGACCGTCCGGGCGGTAATCGACATTGCCCGGCTCGTAATGTCCGCCTCGGTTCACGCCGTACGAGTATCCGGCGCAGGTGTTGTAGACCTTGATCTTGTCCCTGCTGAGACCGCCAAGCACGTTGTAAGTAGGCTCGCCCATGCGCTTGCCGAACAGATCCCAGAGGGCGATGTCGATGGCCGATAGTGCACGCATCTCGGCGCCACGGGATCGCATGCCGCCGGACATCTTGGCCAGGTTGTGCCAGTGCCAGTCGAGCTGACTGGCATCCTTGCCGAGCAGGTACTGCGACGCGTCGGCGTGGATGAATGCGTGTACCGGCTCCGGCGACCACGAGGACTCGCCGATTCCGAACAACCCGTCGTCGGTGTGGATTTTGATAAACACGAGCTTCGGGTACGCATCGTGTTCGAAGGTTTCTATCTTGACGATCTTCGGCGATTTCGCCACGGAGCCGTGCCTTTCGCATCGAGGTATTGGGGGCTATTGAAGTTTGGCCTGTAAATCCCCTCTGTCACCGGGAGAGGGTCAAAGTGAGGGAGAAGTTCGTCGAAGAACTCGGCTCGAAACTTAACAAAGCTGCTCGTTAGTCTTCGGAACGTCCATCCAGCTCACATCTTCGTCGGCCTTTTTTTGACCGCAGACATCGCAGTCAGCGTTCCAGTGACCGCCGGGCGGCATGGCGACTGCGAAGCGCATCGAGGTTTCTTTGCCTTCGGTCGTGATGTGATGCGTCGTGCCTCGCGGCACCCAGACAAGATCACCCTTGCTGGCGACGAAGGTCTTGCCGCCGCTCAACTCCCAGCGGATCTGACCCTGCTGGACGTACCACCATTCATCGAAATCTTTGTGGAAGTGGGGCATGTTGCCGCGGCCTTCCGGCTGGGTCAGCCAGGTACCGATGTTCCGTTCGTCCGAGACAATGAACTCGTGCCACTCGTCTTCGCCTGCGTGTTTCGCGTTGAGTGCGTCCAGCGTTGTGTGAAGCACACCGGGCCAGTCGGCGTTGTCGATACGTGGCGGGATCGGACCTTTGACTGTATCTGTGATAGTCAACGATCCCGGTGCTTTGACGTTCGCTATACCAAATATGTCGGCCGATTTCGGCGCGTGATCACAGACCTTGCATGGAGAGGCGTAATGCTCGGCAGGAGGTTGCGAAACGGCAAATCGTAGCGACAACCCGTCGCCTACATTTTTGATGTGATGCACAGAGCCCCGCGGCACCCACACCACGTCGCCCTGCTGGGCGGTTACTTCTTTGCCGCCGGTGTAGTGCCACTGGATCGTCCCGCGCATTACGATCCACCACTCGTCGAAATTTTTGTGCCAGTGCGGGATGTTGCCAGAACCCGGGTCGTTGGCAATGAGCGTTCCGTTGTTGCGCTCGTCCCAGATCAACGACTTCGACCACGGAGCCGGGCCCATGGCGTCTACGACGTCCTGGATGCGGGTGTGAATCTTTCCGGGCCAGTCGTCTTTGTCCACCCGGGGTGGAATCGGGCCTTCGACGGTGTCTGCGATCTTGACTTCGCTCGTGACCAAAACGTTCTCCCGGGACTGGGCATTTTAAGAACGGGCGCGCCGCCCGCAGCGAAGCGCATGTTACTCCCGGCATGAGCGTGTGAGTAGAGACGACGCGAGGAACATGGCTCTCAGACACTCTTCACGGAACGAGCCCAATACAAATCAGGCTTGCCTACACGTAACCGGGTGCTAGACTGCCGCTCAAATGGCTATCAGCGCACTCGTATTTTCGATGCTCGTGATGGCGCTCAACGCCGGCGTGTTTATGATCGCCCTGCGGAGCGCTTCGCCCACACGCGCGTTTCGGGGCAGCTTCATCTGGACCTTCGCACTGGTGCTGCTCACGCCGTGGGTGGGAGCCTACTCTCCCGAACTGGCTATGGTGAACGGAACCGTCGCCGGCCTTCTGGCCGCGGGCATGTGGTGGCTACTCCAGCGGCGAACACGTCAGGAACAGACCGCCACGCAGGCAATCCGCTAGGCTTTTCGGGCCAACTTCGCGATGCCCGGTTCGTTCAGCCGGTAAGACAGCCACTCTGTCATGTCTTCGAACCCGATCCTGTGATAAAACTCACGCGTCGGATTCCAGTCTAGGACCGATAGCTCAAACCGGGCGCAGCCGCGCTCCTCGGCGATACGGGCCAACTCCCTCATCAGGTCCATGCCGAGTCCGTTGCCACGCGCGTGATCCTCCACGTACAGGTCTTCCAGGTGCAAACCCCGCCGGCCCTGCCACGTTGAGTAGTTGTGAAAAAACAGAGCGAATCCGACCGCCGTTCCGTCCAGCTCTGCAAGCAGCGTCTCGAATAGCGGCGATTCCCCAAAACTGTCGCGCAGCACATCGGCCTCGGTCAGCTGGACAGTTTCTACAGGCTCTTTCTCGAAAATGGCCAGTGACTGAACGAGCCGGACGATAGTCGGCGCGTCCTCAGGAACGGCGGGCCGGACGCGTTTTTCGGTCATAAATAATCGTCCTTCCTGGAGATCTGGGAAGACCTGGACCTAAGAGATGAACGGGATGGTTTGTGGACCTTCGGGCAGGACGCAGATGGACGCATCGCTTCCGGCGGCCTCGACAACTGCCTGAATATCGTCAATCGACTCAAAGTGAGCCGCGTTCAACTGTGAATCGGAGAGCCGATCGGCCTTTACCAGCACGCGGGCGTGCATCTGAATTTTGGCTTGAATCTGAACTTGCCACTGGTCCGGCTCCGAGTATCCGGGCGTCTCGATCATCTCCAGCAATGACGCCGGGTTCGGACGAGACGATAGAATCTCCGCGTACGAGCCGTGATCCGGGATGCCGTCTCGACACTCGGCGGCGCACACAATCAGTCCCCCGGGCTTGACCACGCGCACCGCGGCGGCCATGCCTTTTACAGCCTGGTACAGGTTCTGGTCGAGCGGGTACCCGGAATTGCTCGTGATCACGAGATCGAAAGGCCGGTCGATCTGCTGCATCGAATCCAGCTTTGCCTGGACGCATGCGGCGGCGTGCATCGCAAAAAGCTCACCGGCATACACCCCGGTCACCAGCTGGTCACTGTTGAGCACAACGTCCATGCTGAAGTGCGGAGCAGCCGCGCGAGCAATGGCACGCACGTCGTCATGCACGGGATTGCCCTCGATCACGCCCCATGTGGCGTCGGGGTGGCCGATGCGGGCGGCATCGTGCAGTGTCACCACGGTATCGATGCCAGCCAGTCCGGGGGCGACCATCTTTGGGCCGCCGCTGAACCCGGCGAAAAAGTGCGGCTCCACAAACCCGGTTGTGATTCGAAGATCGGCCTCGATCCACTCGCGATTCAACTTCACAGGGACGCCATTTCCAATCATTCCAAGGTCGACCAGCGAGCTTTCATCACGCGCAACGTGATTGACCACACGGCATGCGGAAGCGATCTCGTCGCCCAGCATGGTTCGCACCTCGTCGTCGGTGTTTGCACGATGGGTCCCGGTGGCGATCAGGATGGTCACATCTTCCGGCCTGACGATGCCTTCAAGTTCGTCCAGGAACGCCTGGATCATCAACTGGCGCGGCTGTGCCCGGGTCACATCGCATATTGAGATCGCGACATGCTGACCATTGCGGGCGATCTCCTTCAAGGGTCGGGAGTTGATCGGTGATCTGAGCGCACTTTGCAGGGCGCGTTCGGGATCAGGCATCGCCGATCTATAGGTCGGAGTGATGACGGTCGTACGTTCCTCTGGCAGATCGAGAGAGAGGCGTCCGTCTCCGTATGCGAGTGCGACTTTCAGGGCATCGGCTTTCGGACTCGTGTGTGGGTGTGGATCGGGAATTTATCTTAACGTTCCCGTAATTGACCGGCATCGTACCGATCGGGAGCCTGATTGGTGCAGTTCTGGGGTTGGCAGCGATACATACATCGGTTAAATCTTCGGTAGAGATCAGGAGACGTGTGAAGCACGGCCGTTATCAACCCCTGAACTCCCGGAGATGGAGGCATCATGTCGTCTGATTCACAGGCGTACACATCGGCGTCCGAACTTGCAGAGCAGATCCGTTCGCGCCAGATTTCACCGATCGAAGTGATCGAGGCCGCGCTCCGGCGAATCGATACATTACAGCCCACTCTGAACGCGTTCATCACGGTCGCACGGGATCAAGCCATGGATGATGCCCGTAAGGCTGAAGGGGCCATCGCACGGGGCGACGACCTCGGCCCGCTGCACGGCGTTCCCTTTTCCGTCAAAGACCTGGTCAACACTCGGGGCGTTCGTACCACGATGGGCTCGCTGATCTTTGAGCACAACGTTCCAGAAAGAGACGCCATCGCGGTTGCACGGTTGCGCGCAGCAGGGGCGATCATGATCGGCAAGACCACGACGCCCGAGTTCGGCCACAAGCCGTTCACAAGAGCGCCGCTGTTTGGCGATACGCCAAATGCGTGGGATCGGGACCGCATCGCAGGCGGCTCAAGCGGGGGTGCAGCCGTAGCAGCCGCAGCCGGGCTTGCTCCGTTGAACGTCGGCACGGATGGCGGTGGGTCCATACGTATTCCGGCAGCCGCCAACGGCATCGTCGGGTTGAAGGCAACGCTGGGCACGATTCCGCATGACGCTGCACCTGACTCGTTTGGCGCAAACATCTACGTCGGACCCATGACGCGCACGGTTACCGATACGGCCCTGATGCTGCAGGCGATGGCCGGTCCGCACCCGTCCGATGCGCACTCACTGGGACGCCGTCGGCAGGATTACGTCAAAGCCGCTAACGCGCCGGGAGACCTGGAAGGCAAAAAGATCGCATGGCGACCGTTGCTTGGAAACGATGTCATCGATTCCGAGGTGCTGGCGATTACACATGGAGCGGCTCGGGCGTTCGAGGAAGTGGGGGCAACGTTGATCGAAGTGGACGATGGGTTTGTCACTCCGGAGCCGTTCTGGCGCGTGCTCAGCCAGGCGGCATGGCGATCGCGCTTTGGCGGCTACGTGGATGAGTGGGGAGATCGGATGACGCCGACCTTCCTGCGTTCGATAACCGAGGCGTCCGACTACTCGGCGGATGAACTGCAGAAGGCGATCTACCAACGAACTGAGCTTTTTCGTGAGGTTCAAGGCTGGTTTGACGAGTTTGACCTCGTCATGACGCCGACCCTCTCCCGCACGGCCCTAGAGTCCGACATGGACCTGTGCGATCCGGTGGTTATCGAGGGGCGTGAGGTCGGGATCATCCGCCAGAACTGGTACCCGTACACCCATCCGTTTAACCTTACCGGTCACCCGGCGATCACGCTCCCGGCGGGGTTTGCAGGCGACGGACTGCCTGTGGCGCTCCAGATCGTGGGGCGCTACGCAGATGATGCGGCGGTCATCAGAGCGGCGGCACTGTTTGAGCAGTTGCGTCCATGGGCTGACCGAACGCCCGATTTGCCCGATTTGGTCGGGCTAGACGAAGAAATGGACCAGAAGTCATGACGAGTGGGAATCGCGAGTTGCGAAGGTTAGAGCTGGAGAGCCTCAAAAACCTTGGTCCGGTCGGTTCCCGGCAGCTACACGCCGTGGGTATCGAAACCGTGGAGCAGCTTCAACAGGCCGGACCGGTGCGCGCGTTTCAACTTGTGGCGGACATGTTTCCGAGCGAAACAAGCGTGACCTTCCTGTATGCCGTCCAGGGAGCGCTACTAGATGTTCCCTTGAATCAGGTTTCGAAAAAAGATAGAGAACGTCTGCGTGACGAGATGCGAGGGGCGGCGTAGCCGGCCGAGTATTTTCAGAATTGAATTGATGGTTTACGGCGCCATTGTCCCGAACGACCAGCCCCCATCTGTCTCACGCAGGTAGATCGCTCGTAAGTGCAATCGATCTTCCGGACGGCCCTGCCAGAACTCGTAAGCCCGCGGTGTGAGACGGTATCCGCCGTAAGTGCCTGGCCGGGGGACGTCGCCGCCTCTGAGCTTCGCATCGATCGTCGCTTTCGCCGCGACCAACTCATCATGATCAGACACCGTGGTGCTCTGTTCCACCGCGCAGATCGCCAGCTGGGTACTCCTGGGTCGCGACGCCCAGTAGGCATCAGACACCTCAGCACTCGTTTTCTCAACGGCGCCCCTCACGCGAACCTGACGCTCAAGTGGCGTCCATAGAAACACCCCTTCTGCCTCAGGATTAACTTTAATGTCGCGGCCCTTTGGACTCTCGTAGTGCGTGAAGAATGTGATCGAGTCTTGATCCCGGGTCCCGGCCATCAACGCCCGTGCAGAAGGGGTGCCGTCCGCGCTCGCCGTTGCGAGCACCATCGCCGCCGGGTTCGAGACTCCGGCTTCGGCGGCTTCGTTTAGCCACCGGCGCAACTCGTCCATCGGGTCGGTGTCCGGGGCAACGAACTCGGGCATCGAGACTCCTGTATGTAGCTGAAGCGTAATGGGCCTACATCTTGCGCCACGAAGCGACCGGCGTGAAACTGCGGCACATAACCCCGAAATGGTTGTCCCATCGAGCCTATTGGCCATCGGCCCTGTCGCAAGCCGCAACCAGATGCTAGAGAAGCCCAGAAGAAACACAAGGATCTAGATACGTGGCGAAACTTACCGGAAAGATCATCGATCCAACCACCGGCGCAACGGTCCAGGCCCGAGTCCAAGTGCTTTCGCCAAACGGACTCCAGCTCGCCCCGGAAGATGCCATGTGGAAGGTTGGAACCGGCGAACCCTTCTTCTACTCGAACGGCGACTTCTCACTGGACGTGCCCCGAGGCCATTCACGCATCACGGTCGAGCGGGGCACCGAGTACCGGCCATGGACGGGAACCGTCAGCGTCGATCACGCCAGCGAGACCTTGGCTCTTGATATAGAGCTCGAGCGCTGGGCGGACCTGCCGGATCGCGGCTGGCATCCCGGTAATACGCACATCCACTACGACGAAAAAGAGGAGAAGCCGGACGAGCGGCTGCGATACGACTCCCGGGTTGAAGACCTGCGAATGACCGCGATCTCCATCCTCCGCCGCTGGGACCTCAACTACGCCACAAACAAATACCCGCTCGGCGTCTTGAACGACTACACGGACACGCACCACCACGTTCAGGTGGGCGAAGAGAACCGTCACAACGACAAGGACGGCTGGTCTCGCGGCTACGGGCACGTGATGTTCCTGAACATCCGAAACATCGTGGACCCAATCTCACGCGGCGCGTTGATCGATACGTTTGACCCAGACTACCCGCCGCTCTCATGGGCCTGTGACGACGCCCGGGACCAGGACGGTCTGGTGATCTGGTGTCACAACGGGCAGGGCATGGAGGCGCCCATCGCTGCCGCTCTTGGCAAGGTGGATGCGATCAACCTGTTTGACCCTTACTGGAACGACGTCGAGTACGACATCTGGTACCGAATGCTGAACTGCGGGATCAAGATGCCTGCGTCTACCGGGTCTGACTGGTTTGTGTGCTCCGCCAATCGCATCTACTCGCAAACAGGCGGGGCGTTCTCGTACGACGACTGGCTTGCCGGCATCAAGCGGGGCGAGACCTTCATCACTAACGGACCCGCCATCTCGATATCGGTAGACGACTCTCCTCCCGGGTCCACCGTACAGGTTAGCGCTGGCGGAACGGCGCACGTGAAGGTGGACTGGTCGTCGCACTACTCCGTGGACACGATCGAGATCGTTCAGGACGGCTCTGTGGTCAAGCGCCTGTCCACGGACGTTTCTAATGCGACCGCGGGGTCGCTGGAGGCCGACATCCAGGTTGGGGCAGACGGCTGGATCGCCGCCCGGCTTGGCTCAACGCAACGAGACTCGTTTGCCCAGGCGCTGTGGGCACACACATCCGCTGTCTACATCGACGCCGGCGGTAAGAAGTCGGACGCCCAGGCGGCATCGGCAGCGTTGTTTGTGCGGGACATCGAGGATTCGATGGTCTGGGTGAAGACGAAAGGCCGGTTCTACACCGACGCACAGAGGGCCGAGGTTGTGGACCTGTTTGGACAGGGTCTCGATGTGTACAAAGGACTGATGAGGTAAGCGATGGCCTACGACGAAGGCGTAGTCGAGAGGGTCAGGGAGCTGCTCGATGGCCACGCGTGGGTTTCAGAACGAAGTATGTTTGTCGGACTGGCGTTCTTACTGAACGGAAACATGATTCTCGGCGTGCTCGGCGATGAGCTGGTGGTTCGGGTTGGACCGGATGCGTACGATGACGCCCTTGAAAGAGAACATGCGCGTCTCATGGACTTCACCGGACGCCCGATGAAGGGCCTGGTGTACGTAGCGCCCGAGGGTTTTAGCGAAGACTCCGATCTTGACGGATGGGTTGCCCTCGGCCTTGAATACGCATCGTCCCTGCCGGCGAAGTAGCGACGGCATTTTGAGAATTCCTGGCCACATTCAACTGGCCTGAACCGATTCCGGGAGTATCACGTAATGCAGAAACGACCCTACGGCAACACCGGCGAGATGCTCTCGATTATCGGCTTTGGCGGCATCGTGGTGAAAGATGCCGATACGGGCGAGTCGTCTCGGCTCGTCAGCGAGGCCATTGACCGCGGGATCAACTACTTCGACGTTGCGCCACGTTACGGCAATGCACAGGAGAAACTCGGCCCGGCGCTGGAGCCATATCGCAACAACGTGTTCCTGGCCTGCAAAACCCGAGAACGAGATGCGGTCAATGCGGAGCGTGAACTGCACGACTCGCTTAAGAAGCTCCGAACGGACCACTTCGATCTCTATCAGATGCACGGCATGACTACCGACGCGGATGTAGACGAAGTGCTCGCTCCGGGTGGTGCGCTTGAAACCTTCGTGAAAGCGCGTGAGCAGGGACTGGTGCGATTCCTCGGCTTCTCGGCACACTCGGTAGAGGCCGCATCCAGGCTACTGGAGGCGTTTGAGTTCAACTCCGTGCTGTTCCCGCTGAACTGGGTGAACTACTTCGAGGGCGACTTCGGTCCGCAGGTCGTTGAACTGGCGGAGCAGAAGGGCGCAGCAAGGCTGGCGCTCAAGGCCGCGGCGAAGGCGCAACTCCCAGATCGCAACGTCGGAACACACGAGAAGTGCTGGTACGAGCCGATCGTCGATCGCGACCTTATGTCGCTGGCAGTTCGCTTCACGCTCTCGCAACCTATCACTGCCGCCGTGCCGCCCGGAGATCCGGATCTCTGGCGGATGATGGCCGAGGTTGGTGAAGACTTCAAACCGATCACCGATGACGAGATCGAAATCCTCAGGACCGAGGCCAAATCAAACACGCCGATATTCGTCCACCCGGCTGCCTAGCCCGGCTAGGCGGCTATTTAGAATCTGTTGCCCACGGATCGCCTGATCGTGTCTTAGGCCCCATAGGCTGAAAAAAGAAGGCCCGCTCTCACGAGCGGGCCTTCTTTGTGATCTATCTTCAGGCGGTGATTACTGCACGCCTTCCTTGAGCACTCCGAGTGACTCAAGGATGCGTCCCGGCTTCATAGGCGCCTGCGGGAATCGAATCCCGAGGGCGTCGTGAAGCGCGTTGGCAATAGCGCCAAGCGGCGGCGCGATCGAAACCTCGCCCGCTCCGCGAACGCCGAACGGGTGGATTGGGTTCGGGACCTCCACGATGATCGTCTCGATCTCTGGAAGGTCCAGCGTAGTCGGCATCCTGTAGTCCAGGAACGATGAGTTGGCCATGCGGCCTTCGTCGGTCAGGAAGTACTCCTCGTTCAACGCCCAGCCAATGCCCTGCACGGCGCCGCCCTGCAACTGGCCTTCGACGTAAGACGGGTGGATAGCGCCGCCGACGTCCTGGACAACGGTGTAACGGAGGACGTCCGTCTTGCCGGTCTCAAGGTCTATCTCCAGGTCAACGAGGTGAGAGCCAAACGCGCCGCCGGCTTCAGGGATGTCTACGGTGCTGGTCACCGAGACCGGGCCGCCGGTGCCGTCGATCCGGCCCGCCAGCTCCTTGAACGTCATGCTCATCGACTGAAGCTCGGCGTCCTGCATGGCCTGGAACGTTCCGTTGTCGAAAACGACTTCGGATGTGTTGATGTCCCAGATCTTGGACACCCGAACCTTGAGTTCTTCGATCATCAGTTCGGCGGCGCGATAGGAAGCCATTCCAGTGGCATAGGTCGTTCGGCTGCCGCCCGTGTTATCGGTGTAACCGACGCTGTTGGTCGATGCGATCGACGGCCGGATGTCCTCCATCGGGATGCAGAGCACCTCCGCCGCCTGCATGGCAATGGAAGCGCGTGAACCGCCGATGTCTACTGATCCTTCGATCAGCGACACGATTCCGTCGCTGTTCAGGTTAAGCGTCACCACGGAGCGTCGGCCACCGTTGCGCCAGAAGCCGACAGCCATCCCCCGGCCACGCTTCTTGCCGGGTGAATCGGGCTCTCCAAGTGGAGTTGTCCAGTGGGCCGAGTCGCGAGACTGTTCTAGCACCTGCGTAATGCCGATCGGACCCCAGATGGGCCCGTCAGCGCGGCGTTTGCCTTCTTTTGAAGCGTTCTTTAGCCGGAACTCGATAGGGTCGTATCCGCGCTTCTCGCAGATCTCGTCGATCACAGACTCCACGCCGTACGCGACGTGCGTCGAGCCTGGTGCGCGATACGCAGATGTCTTCGGCTTGGTGACCAGAATGTCGTAGCCCGTGATTCTCACATTGTCCAGATTGTAAGAAGCGAAGCAGCAAACCGCTCCGGCCGCGACCGGCGAGCCCGGGTAGGCGCCGGCCTCGTACTTGAGATCGGCCTCTGCGGCGATGATTATGCCGTCGTCATCCACACCAAGCTTGATCTTGATGGTGGCCGCCGCGGCAGGGCCGGTCGCCTCGAATACGTCGACCCTGTTCATGTAAGCCTTGACCGGCCGGCCGCACTTTTTCGACAGGATCGCGGCGATAGGCTCCAGGTACACGTTCAGCTTGCCGCCGAACCCGCCGCCGATTTCCATCGGGATGACATGTACGTCTGTCTCAGTGAGTTGCAGGATGCTGGACATCTGGGCACGCACGCCGAACATTCCCTGCGTGCTCGTCCAGACGGTTACGCGGTCATCTTCGTCCCAGAGCGCGGCCCCGGTCTGGGGTTCGATATAGCCCTGGTGGACGGTAGCCATCTCGACCTCGCGCTCGACGACCAGCGACGCCCGTCCCATAGCTCCCGTCGGGTCTCCGAGTTCGTGGCGGATGATGGCGGCGACGTTAGTATTTTTGACCGACTCGCCGAGGTGGTTCCCGACCATGTCGTCATGAACGAGGACTGCACCCGGGGCAAGGGCCTCCTTGATCGAGAGGACAGGCTTAAGTGGTTCGTATTCCACTTTAATCAGCTTGAGGGCCTCATATCCGGCGTTGCGGTCGGTCGCAGCGATGGCCGCTACCGGGTGGCCTTTGAAAAGAACCTTGTCATGCGCCATCACGCGGTTGGACGACCACGCGCCTGCTCCACTGGCGGAGGCGACCGGCATGTCCGCGCCGGTCATGACGGCGAGCACGCCCGGCGCATTCTCGGCGGCGGAGGTGTCGATCGACTTGATGCGTGCGTGAACGTGTGGACTCCGCAGTACAACACCGTGCACAAGTCCGTCGAGCTTCAGGTCAGCCCCGTAGAGTGCCCGCCCCGTTACCTTGTCCAGGCCGTCCGGCCGGATCGGCCGCGTGCCGACTACTCGATAGGCTGATGGAGATGACTCGGATATCACCATTCGTTCAGAGGTCCCTTCTCTTCGTCGTGAGCGGCGATGCCTGGTAGAAATCGGCGGTTGGATGAAACCGCTTGATGATCAACGCAACCCGCCCGATGATTCTAAACGCGAAACTAGGATAAGTTCAGATTAATTCGCGCATAACTCTATTTGAGTTAGTTCGGGCCGATAAAGGCGCCAGTTAAGACTCTGATTCCGGCACATCCGCCGTAATGAGCAGATGTTCGCACCAGTCGTCTGAATTGTTGATGAACTGGTGCATCACCTTTGCCGGAATGTGGATGGCGTCGCCTTCTTTCACGTCGAAAATTTCTCCATCCAGCTTCATCTGCCCATTGCCACGAAGGATGTAGTAGACCTGCTCCTGAGCCGCATGATCGTGATAATCACCCGTCTGGCCCCCCTGCATTCGATGAAGGGTGATCCCGTCCATGCCCCGCAACGGAGATTCGTCGGCGGTCCTGTCTGGCCAGCCGACGCTTCGGAAGATGGGCCAAATAATTGCGAAATCGTGCCCGATATACGGGACGACATCCTTCCAGTTTCGGATCACGGTCATCGCTATCTCCTCGGTCACCCGTAATTGCGGGCAGGCGACATGGTGTGCCCGCGGTCGCGCGGCGAGAGTGTAGCGTTAACCGAAGCGGCCCGTTATGTAGCCCTCTGTGCGGCTATCGTGCGGCGTGCTGAAAAGGTCACGTGTCGATGCGTATTCGATCAGCGTGCCCTGTCGATGTTCGTCGGTCCACATCTGCGCTGTGTAATCGGACACCCGGCCCGCTTGCTGCATGTTGTGGGTAACGATCACGATCGTGTACTGCTCCCGAAGCTCCCTGATGAGGTCTTCGATGGATAGCGTAGAGATCGGATCGAGCGCCGACGCCGGCTCATCCATCAGTAGGATTTCGGGTTCCACCGCCAGCGCGCGGGCGATGCATAGCCGTTGCTGCTGCCCGCCGGACAGTCCAAAGGCGATGTCGTCCAGTCGATCCTTCACTTCGTCCCATAGAGCCGCCTGATTCAGGGCCTTCTCAACCACCTCATCGAGATCCCGTTTAAGCCCATTGATTCGGACGCCGAAGACAACGTTCTCGTAGATCGACTTTGGGAACGGATTTGGCCTCTGGAACACCATGCCGATACGGAATCGGACCTCGGTAGGATCGACCTCGGGCGCGTACAAATTCTGCCCATCAAACATCACCTTGCCTTCGACACGCGCTCCGGGGATCAGCTCATTCATACGGTTCAGCGACCGGAGCAGGGTGCTCTTGCCGCAACCGGACGGGCCGATGATCGCCGTGACTTTATTGCGCGGGAACTGGAGGTCGGCATCATAAAGGGCAAGCGTGTCGCCATAGTGGACGCTCAATCCCTGTGTCTCAAGGGCTATTTCAGATGCGTCGAACTGCTGTACGTACCGGTCACCGAGGTTGGTGATGAGCTCTTCAGTACTCGGGCCCAAAGAATTTTGGGTCTGGGGAGGCTCAAAATTTTCTGCTATGACGGCGACCCCTTTTTGATTATTAGTCCAGCCACAATGCCTTGCTTAAACATAGCCTAGTACCTCGTCTGGTAGCGGTTACGGATCCAGATTGCGATGGAGTTCAGTGACAGTAGAACGGCCAGCAGGACGATGATCCCGGCGGAAGCGACCGCCTGGAACCCGGGCTGCGGTAATGACACCCAGTTAAAGATCTGCACCGGGAGCACGGTGAATCGGTCGCCCGGGGACGATGGGATGAAGGTAAGGAAGACCAGGGAACTGATCATCAACATCGGAGCCGCCTCACCCACAGCGCGCGAGAGCGCCAGGATGATCCCGCTCATGATCCCCGGGATGGCTTGCGGGAGGACGACAGTCTTGACTACCTGCCAGCGGTTTGCGCCGAGCGCGAACGCGGCATCTCGGTACTCTCCCGGAACCGCCTTTATCGCCTCCTGGGACACGATGACGACGATAGGCAGCACGAGCAGCGTCATCGTCAGGGAACCTGCGAGCACCGATCGGCCCAGTGCAAAGGCCTGGACGAATAGCGCCAGGCCGAGGATCCCGTAGATGATCGACGGCACTCCGGCCAGGTTTGCGATGTTGAGTTGCACGAGCCTGACCGACCAGTGGTCGGGTGCGAACTCTTCAAGAAATATCGCAGTCCCCACGCCGATCGGAATTGCGAAGGCGGCGGTGCCGACGGTTATCCAGATGGTGCCGAATAACGCAGCTCTGATGCCAGACTCCTCGGCGTGGCGAGACGGGTAGCTGTTGATAAAGCTGAAATCGAGCGCGCCGAGACCGTCGGTCATCACGTCGATCACCAGCGCTGCCAACCCCAGGATCCCTATGGCGACCGAGGCGAAGAACAAAACGAAGAAGAACCGGTCCCGCCATCGCCGCCATGTTGAACGCGTCGAAACGGAGAAACGCGGACGCGTGACGCTAGCGTCGATAGGGCCTGTGACCCGGGCGGAACGGAGAGACGGCTGTTCGTGTTCCATCAATATCTCTCCGTGTACCGGCGGACGACCCAGCGCCCGACGATGTTCATAATCAGAGTCATGAGGAACAGCAGGAGTCCGACGGCGAAGATAGTCTTGAATACGAGGGTCCCCTGCGGAGTCTCACCGAGCGATACTTGGACGATGTAAGCCGTCATCGTCTGGATGCTCTCGAGCGGGTTTAACGTAAGGTTCGGCGTCGCCCCGGCGGCGATGGTCACAATCAATGTTTCGCCGATCGCACGGGACAGCGCCAGGATGAAGGCCGCTACGATCCCCGGGAGTGCTGCCGGGACGACGACCTTGGTGGCGACCTCAAACCTGGTCGCTCCCAGTGCGTATGCCGCGTCCCTCAACTCCCGTGGCACGGCTACCATGGCATCTTCGCTCAAGGTAGACACCATCGGCATGATCATCAGGCCCATCACGATGCCGGCACTGAGGACGTTGAAAATTACCGGGATCGGGAGGAACGACTGGAGCAACGGGGTGATGAATGAAAGTGCGAAGAAGCCGTATACAACGGTGGGAATTCCGGCCAGGACTTCCAGTATGGGTTTGATGATCCTCCGCACTCGATCCGGAGCGTATTCCGAAAGATAGATCGCAGCGCCAAGGCCGAGAGTGAGTGCGACGATGCCGGCGATCCCGGCGGCGAGCAGAGTGCCGGCGATGAGGGGCAGTACGCCAAACGCCTGGGGCTCAAACAGCGGCGCCCATCTGGTACCGGTGATGAACTCCCAGACCGAGACCACCTGGAAGAATCCGTAACTCTCCTTCAAAAGGGTGTAGATGATGCCGACCGTCGCCATAACCGATACAAGCGTGGCGAGGAGAAGTACCACCATCACAACTCGTTGTTCCGCGCGCACCCAGCGACGGGCATGTCGACGTGATTCCACCGATGCCACGAAGCTGGTCAGCTCCCTTTTCTCCTGGTTCAGAGAAGCCACGAACAGCCCTTCAATTCGGCGACCCGGCAAAGCTCGCTATGAGCGCTCTGCCATCGTCGTACATCGATTCGGGTAGTGGAACGTATCCGACTTCCTGGACCAGCGTTGGGGCGTTGTCCAGGTAGAAAATCAAGAACTCCACAACCTCTTCGCGTTCTAGCTCAGCGGTGTTCACGTAGATGAACATCGGGCGTGACAGGGGCGAGTAGGTGCCGTCATTAATAGTCTGGGGCGATGGATAGATACACCCGCTGCCGGAATCGACGGCGATCAACTTCAGCTTGTCCGGGCTAGAAGAGTAAAAGGCGTAACCGAAGTACCCGAGGGCATCATCGTCGCCCGAGATGCCACGGATCAGGACGTTATCGTCGGCGCTCGCGGAGTAGTCGGATCGGCTGGCGTCTTCTTGATGCATGATCGACTCTGTGAAGTAGTCAAACGTGCCGGAATCGGTGTCGGGGCCGTACAACCGGAACTTGCTATCGGGGAGGCCGTCACGCACGTCGTTCCAACGGTTCAATTCGCTGCCGGGCTCCCATATCGCCCGCAGCTCGTCTGTAGTCAGGCATTCCAGGAAGTCATTTGCAGGATTGGCGATTATGGAAAGGCCATCAAACCCGACGGCGATCTCGATGAACTCGACACCGTTCTCTGCGGCGGTAGCGATCTCGATGGGCTTGATGGAACGTGAGGCGTTTGAGATGTGTGTCTCACCAACCACGAAGCGTTTGAAGCCGCCGCCGGTTCCGGACACGCCCACCGGTACCTGTACATTCGGGTGGACCTTAAGAAACTCCTCGGCCACGGCCTGTGTGATTGGGAATACGGTGCTGGAACCGTCGATCTCGATCGTTCCAGACAGGGAAGAATCGGTCGCCAGGAGGCTCGTATCCGGCTCATTCATTCCGAGCGCGACGATCCCCGCAATCAGGGCGGTCCCCAGTGCAAGCGCCACGTACCGCGTCGGCAAGCTTTACCGTCTCCAGGATGGAGGTTCGTAGGCGGGGAGTACTCGTGGAGAGAGAAATTCAACTCTCCACCCCCTGGCCCCTGTAGTCATGGGTGCTAATCACGCCTACTATCCGCGCGCAGGTTTATCGTTTCGCGTCGGATTTGTTAAAGCGTTGTTAAACCGCGGCCATGATCGGCCTATATAGCTTTAAGGCAGCGATTCCGAGTCGATCTCGAAGCCTTGCCTGAGCGGGAAAGACACCGTGAATGTTGATCCGCTCCCGGGCGTGCTCTCCACTTTTACATCGCCATCGTGGGCTTGAGCGATGTGTTTAACGATCGCCAGGCCGATGCCGGTACCGCCCTCGCTGCGGGAAGCGTCGACCTTGTAGAACCGTTCAAACACATGCGGAACATACTCAGCCTCGATGCCACGTCCGGTGTCTGTCACCGAGAGGTCTACGCCCTTTGAGGTTCTCGAAATTGACACGCTGACGACGTCACCTTCGCCAGAGGCGTGCAGCGCATTGGAAACCAGGTTGCTCACGACCTGGCTGACCATGTTGCGGTCAGCCGTTATCGCCGGCAGGCCTTCGGTCGAATCTGATTTGAGGTCAATTCCGGATCGCTCTGCGATCGGCCGCAAGCGTTCTATCTCCTCTGTCACCACGTCCTGAAGACTGATCGGCGCGAGGTGCATAGGCGCCTGTCCGGTTTCCAGCCGGGACAGCTCAAGCATCTCGGTAATCATCTCCTCCATACGGAGAACATTGTCATTAATGCGGTCAAGAAAATCGTTTGCCGCGTCCGGGTCGTTCAACGCCCCGAGCTGGAGCGTTTCCGCAGAGGCCCGTATTGCGGCGAGGGGCGTGCGTAGTTCGTGAGAGGCGTTTGATACGAACTCGGTGCGGGTCACGTTTACCCGGTGCAATTCGGTCAAATCGTTCAGCAGGACAAGCGCACGATTCATCGTGCGCGCCGGTTCGTCGACCAGCGCTTCGTTCGTGAGGGGAACGGCGACGACGTTGAGGAGTCTCCGGGATCCGAGAAGCTCAACCTCGCCTTGAGCCGTGGTGCGTCCGGTGACACAGTCCATGATGACCCGGAGCACCTCGTGGTCACGGTTGAGGGTCACCATGCGATCGCCCGCCCGGAACTCGGGTGGAGCGTCAAGCATCTCGATCGCCGCTGGATTCACAAGTTCAACTATGCCGTCCTCATCCACCACAAGTACGCCGTCCGTCATCGTGTTCAGGATTGATGACAGCCGGATGCGTTCCGAACCGCCGAATTCAAGCGCCGACCGGAGCCGGTCGATCAGTTGGTTGAGCGATTCGGAGGCTTCAGAGATTTCTGAGGGCCCGCCAATTCCCGCCCGTGCCGTGTAGTCTCCCTCAACCGCGCGCTTGCCGACCGCGGCAAGTCGTGTCACACCGCCGACCAGACGGGCGGACAGGATCCAGGACACGCCGAACCCGAGCAATGACACGACCAGAACGGCAATGATCACCGGCGAGCTTTCCTTCGATGCCCCGCCAGCTGTCAACCCGACGAGGACCGCCGCTGCGACGGTCATCCCGGAGGATACGAGTGCGATACGGAACCTGAGATTGATCGATTTCATGTCGTAACGGGCGTCTTCACCGTCGGGTGGATGGTGGTCATGGCTCGAACTTGTATCCGACGCCCCGGGAAGTGACGAGCCGTTTCGGATTTGAGGGCTCTCGCTCGATCTTCATCCTCAGCCACCGGATGTGAACGTCCACGGTCCGGGAGTCGCCAAGATAGTCGTAGCCCCACACGTCCGAGAGCAGTGCGTCACGGGTATAGGGGCGACCGGGATGGGATGCCAGATAGACGAGCAGGTCAAACTCCCGGTGCCGCAGCTCTACCTGCTCCCCATCTACGGTGACCTGCCTCTTGCCAACGTCGATGGTCAAGCCATCGAATTCCATGATCTCCGGTTCGTCCTGTTGGCTTGCGACAGACCGGTCCATCTCGATTCGGCGCAGCATGGATGCCACACGCGCGAGGAGCTCGCGCATGCTGAATGGCTTCGTGATGTAGTCGTCCGCGCCCACTTCCAAGCCGACCACACGGTCAAGCTCTGTGTCCCTTGCTGTCAACATCAATATCGGCACAACGGACCCGCCCTGCCGCAGAGCTCGGCATATGTCCAGACCGCTCATGCCCGGCAACATCAGATCCAGCAGCACCAGGTCCGGACTGCCGTCTCGAGCGAGTTCAAGCCCGTCAATGCCGTCCTCCGCGGTAACGGCGTCGTAACCCTCCGATACCAGGTTGTACCGAAGGGCCTCACGGAGTGTTGAGTCATCCTCGATGACGACTATCTTGCGGTGCTGTGAAGTCATGTGCGTGTGGTAACAAGCGCCTTTGGAAATCGGTGGTTAGATCGGCTTGATCCGCTCCCAGATTTACTCGTAAACCGCCCATTCCTCAAATGGATACAGGGGCTTCCTGCGATGAGCATAGTGGAACGTCGAGAGATCCGCAGAGGTGGCTCCAGGCGAGTTTACGAGGATCATCTCTGCCGCTATCGGCTCATAAGCAGGGCGTGGAGACATCACTCCCTTTGCTACCACGATCTTGAACTCCTCGGGACGCACATCCACGGTGTAGTACTGCTCAAGGCTGACGTTGCCGATGCCCGAGGACACGAGAAGGAGCGTCTGACCGGAGTCGCACTCGACGACGGCGCACCTTCCCTGATCGTAGAAGGTCCATCCCGCGTGCAGCGCCCGGTGGTCCTCAAATGCGCCGTCGGAAAGCCTCGTCACGGTTCCGGTAATAGCGACCGGCCCTCCGTGCAGGCCGTCGGTCTTGCCGCCCACCCGGAGATCAACCTTTCCCCCGAGTCCGGCTGCGTCGCATGCATCAACGGCTTCCGGATCGCGGAGAGTTTGAAGGTAGCTGCCGGCTCCCTGGGAGATGGCTTCGACCAGGATTAGCGTCGAGTCGCCGGCACTACCGGCGCCGATGTTGTCTCCAGCATCTAGAAGCACGATCGGCCCTTCGGCTGCCGCCAGCCCGTGCCTGACCGCGTCCGCCGGAATCATGCCGACCCGCTGTGCAAATTCCTCTCTCCGGTCCCATGCGCGTTGCGCAATCCACCGGGCTAGCCGACTCGCCTCATATTCCGACGACTCGTGCAAAACGTAGCAGGCGAATCCCATCTCCTCAACGTCAGACCACGGATAGCCTTGTCCGACGCTGGCGTGCAGCACTCCCGGCCGTGCCTGCACCTCCAGAAGATCGTCGATGATGCCTTTCATCGGTGGATCGTTCGTATTCTGGTGCATAATCCCGATCACCATCGGCGGGGTTTCCAGGGCATGTACCGGCCTGATCTCGCCGGTGATCATGCGTGTCAGCAGTTCACACGCCTCGTTGGCCCTGGGTACGGCGTCAAGGTGAGGATTCGTGTGATAAATGACCAGCGCATCGGTCTGTTTTGCCATCAGGTGCGACACGTTGGCGTGCAGGTCCAGCGTCATCACGACCGGAATGTCGGTTCCGACCAGTTCCCGGGTCCGACGGGCGATCTCGCCATCCACATCAGGGTAGCTTTCGGATACCGCAGCACCCATCTGGTTCAGAAGGACGCCGTCCCACGGCCCCTGATCGCGCAAAACAGCAAGCGCCTCGCCGACCAGTTGATCGAACGTATCGGCGCTGATCGTTCCGCCCGGGTCGGTCGCAGCAAACAGGATCGGGACGAGTTCAAAGCCCAGCCGGTCAGCCGCCTCAAAAAAACCTGAGAAGACCGTTTTGGCGCCCCTGTGCATCTCTTCGATGCGTGGCCCGCGCTGAATCCCTTCACGCTGAAGTCCTGAAGACTGGAAAGACTCGAACGTGGTGGGCCGCGATGAAAACGAGTTCGTCTCATGGTGAATCCCGAAGGCGGCAATGCGTTTCATGGTTCGCAAGAATACCGGGGAGAACAGGGCAACGCGCTGCTTTAATCACTACCCATTTATAACCCCGTTTATTACTCGGGGACAGGGTGGGTCATGAAATAACTGAGTGAACTCTTTCACAAGACTAACCATCGCCTGTGGGTACCGCTAAGGCACAAGCAGAGCACCCCCGCGTGTTATTCCGCACTCATGCGGGGCTCATACTCGATTCGTTACGGTCTCGTATGTTTGAAAATCAATGAATAGCGGCTATCGGCGACGGTCGTGGATGTGTCGGCTGGTGGCCACCAACGTATAAGAATCTAATGCTGGAAACTCTGGAAAGCATCGTCGCTGAGGCTGAGTCCACCTTGTGGAGGGCGGAGGCCGCTCGTGGCGTTACGTCACAGGCCCAGGCCGACGCGCGCTAAACAGGAAATCGCAGATCGCTACATTCCTGTATACAACGTAGATCTGCTGAAGTTGGCCCAACGTGACGTCGATCTTGCCACCGCCGAGCCAACGCTAGAAGGCGTGCTAGAACGTCGGCTGACGGCAACCGCGCTTATAGCGCGGAACGTGTTCGACGCTGTGACCGACCACCTCTGGAAACTGTACTAGGCGGCGATCGCCAACGAGGGTCACCCGGAAAATTCTTGAGCGCCGGGTGGAGCCCCCCGTGTCGTTTACTTCTAGCTGCTGTAGCCGGAGAACTTTGCGACCCTGCGCGGCGAGATGATGTCCCGCACGCCCGGGTTCACGCCTGCCATCGTCCACTCGCCTCGGAGCATGCTTGCCGCGTTCTGCCCCGCACGAATCCGTGACAACGTAGCGGATCGGGTTGATCCGCCGGCTGCGTGCGGTGTAGTGACCACGTTGGGCATGGTTCTAAGCGGATTGTCCGCTGGGGTTGGCTCCGTCGCGAACACGTCAAGGCCCGCGCCGGCGATCTCGCCGCTCTGCAGCGCCTTGATCAACGCCTCTTCGTCCTGGACCTTGCCGCGGCAGGTGTTGACGAAGAACGCCGTGCTCTTCATCGCCTTGAACTCGGCTTCGCCAAACAGCTTGTCCGTCTGTTTGTTGTGCGGGACGTGGACGGTTACGTAGTCCACCTGGCGGAGCAGTTCCAGAAGATCGTGGACCTGTTCCACGTTGTGTTCCTTGGCGACCCACGGCGATACCCAGGGGTCGTACACGACGGTCCGCATGCGCCAGCCGGACATCTTCCGGTTGACGGCCTTGCCGATGTTTCCAAATCCGACGATGCCCAGTGTTGCTTCGTCGATGGGTGTTCGGCGGGCGAGCATGTCTCGATCTGACCATTCACCGCTAGACATCACCCGGTCCGAAAATGTGATTTGGCGGGCGACATCCAGGATCAGCGCACATGCCTGGTCCGAGACCTCTTCCGCGCACATGCCGGCGCCGTTCGCCACCATGATTCCGTGCTCGGTCGCAGAATCGACGTCCATGTGGTCGAATCCGTGCGAATACACGATGACGCCTGCGCCCTGTTCCATTTCGCGTAGTACCGGGTCCTGCATTGCGTACCCACGTGCAAGAACGACGGCGGCGTCTTTGACGGCCTCGATCGCCTCGCCCTCGCTTGCCGGGTTGATCTGGATGATCTCTACATCCAGTCCCTCAAGCTCTGCGCGCTCGTAAGTAAGCGGGTCATCTTCAGGACCCAGGAAGACTACTTTTTGTTTTGTGTCGTTCGTGACCATGAATACTCAGGCTTTCTATTGAGGTCTGTCGTCTGATCGGGGGTCGGGGGCGTCTTCGTCGTCGCGCCATGTTGCGCCCGGCTCGTCAAAGGTTCAAGGATGGCTATTACGTTGCCGTGACGATGTTGATCGCTTCCTCGCCTTCAAGCACGCGCTTGATGTTCGCGAATGCGAACTCCGCGCGGCGCGGAAAGCTCTCGCGGGTGGGACCAGCAACGTGGCCGCTGACGACGATGTTGTCCAGCGCAAATAGCGGGTTGTCGCTCGCGGCGGGTTCTACCTCGAACACATCGATGCCAGCGCCCCAGATCTTGCGTGCCTTCAGCGTCTCTACAAGCGCGGCCTGGTCCACCGTCGGACCCCGGCTCGTGTTGATCAGGATTGCCGATTCCTTCATCAATGCGAGCTCACGGGTGCTAATGAAGTGGTGAGTGGATTCCAGGAGTGGCACATGGACCGTGATGATGTCTGATTCGGACATGATTTCGTCCAGGGACACCAGCCGTGCGCCGTACTGCTCCTCAAGCTCCGGTTTCGCCAGGATGTCGTGATACAGGATGGTGCAGTTGAAACCCTGTAGCAGCCTCATGACAGTGGAGCCTATGTAGCCCGCCCCGATAATCCCGACCGTCTTGCCAAGGATCTCGAACGTCTCCATGCCCCTTGCACGTTCTGGTATCCAACCGCCTTCTCGTACCGAAGAGTCGACCCAGGTCAGGTGCCGGTACAGCGCCAGGGTGAGGGCGATGAACTGTTCGGCCACGCCTTCTGCGTTCGTGCCGCTGGCCGTCGCCACCGGCATTCCGAGCTCGCCGGTAAGCTGCATGTCGACGCCGTCATACCCGGCCGAGCCGAGCTGGTAGAGCCGGACATTCTTCGCCGCCCGGAGTACGGCTTCCTTCGGCTTTGCGCCAAAGACGATTATCGCGTCTGCATCGGAGACAAGGTCTATCTGTTCCTGCTCGGTCGCCAACGATGCGTCCATCATCGTCACATCCCATCCGGGGGGGATGAAATCGCGAGAGATGGTCGCCATTGGGCTTTTGGGCGGAATGAAGTAGGCGACCTTTGGCATGTGTGAGTGTTTCTCCGATTGTTAGCGGTTGAGAAGTTCGACTTGCGGCAACGAGCCGACGGTCAGGAGCGGCGGTATTCTAGCAAGCGATGGCGGCCAGAGTGGTTCCCGCAATGGTCTATGAAATATCGGTACGGATCACACCAATCTGTGTCGGCCACAATAAACCCGGGACTCGACATATAAAAACGCAGTTGAATGAAGGGCCATTTAGTACATGGATCGTGAACAACTTACGGCGATCGGCCTCAACTACCTGGCGGGGATGGGTGCCATACCCGCGATCTCGTACTACGAACAACCCGTTGCGGATTACATACTGGCTCAGTGCGCCGAAATAGGTGTCGAGACGCATGTGGACCGGTACGGCAACATTCTTGCTACGAGGCCGGGCGAGGATGCGGCGGCAGACGGCATCGCGTTCGTCGCCCACATGGATCACCCGGGTTACGAGGCGATATCGGCGGAGGACGATGGCGTGCATGGACGCGGACTAGGCGGGCTGCCGCCGCAGGCTTATGAATCCGGGGTCGCAGTTACGTTTGTTGGATCAGACGGCAATCGGATACCCGGGCTGATCATGGGCCGTGCGGGCGCACGTTCCGGGGACAACCTTATTTTTGAGGTCGCCCAGGATCGTCTCGGCCCACTACCGTGCGCTATCGTCCTGGACCTGCCAGATTTCGACTACGACGAGCAGACCAAACTCATTCGCATGAGGGCGGCGGACGATCTCGCCGGTTGTGCCAGCATCCTGGCGGTCATGCGTTCAGCTATGGAATCTCCAACTCCTGGCGCGGTGTACGGCCTGTTCACCCGGGCTGAGGAGGTCGGGTTGGTTGGCGCTCGGCTTGCGGCTGCGGACGGTCTTTTGCCTGCAGGGACGAACGTGGTATCGGTCGAGACAAGCAGCATCCTGCCCGGCGCGGAGATCGGGCGCGGGCCGGTGGTACGCACGGGCGATCGAATGACGACGTTTGGTTTCGAGGCAGAAGAGTATCTGGCGGCGGCCGTGCCGGGGATTGGCGATTTTCCAATCCAGAGGCAGTTGATGCAGGCCGGGACTTGCGAGGGAACGGCGTTCGCGCGCAACGGATATCCAACGACGGGCCTGGCTTACCCACTTGGCGCATGGCACAACAACGGCCCGGATAGCACGATCAGGCCGGAGTTCATACATCACGACGATTTTGCGACAGGCATAGCGCTTCTCGCCGCCGCGGCCGCTCTGGCAGGCACGAACCCGAGTTCCGCAGCGGGGGCTCGTATCAGAGAACGACCGGAGGCAGAAGAACGCCGGCTGCTTGACTCCGTAGGGTGAGCCGGAGTTGGTCTGACGTAGGTGCGCTCAACGATAACAATCGCATCGGTAGCCATGCCCCGTACAATGACGCCTCGCAACCATTGACGGGTTCGGCAATACGCGCCCGTCACACCCTCCGAACAACCCGCATTCTAGGATCAAGAAGGACCGACACATGGCCGAAGTCTCCGGTAGCTATCTGATCGCACGGACGCTCAAAGAAGAGGGCGTCGAAGCACTGTTCTTCCTGATGGGCGGTCCGAACTACGAGATCGTCAACCACTCGGAAGATTTCGGGATTCGTACGATCGACTTCCGGCACGAGCAGGCGGCGGCGATGGCGGCGCACGGCTATGCTCGCGTAACCGGCAAGCCCGGCGTGACGACGGCGGCATCTGGACCCGGCACGCTAAACCTTCTGACCGGCCAGTACACGGCGTACATCGATAACGCCCCGATGATCACCCTCGGCGGCGCAGGACCGTACCACGACTGGGGCAAAGACGGCTTCCAGGAGCTGGACCAGGCGGCGATTTTCGAAGAGGTGTCGAAGGCCACCATGCGGGTGACAGACGCAGCCCGATACCCGGAGCAGATCTCCACAGCGTTCAGGATCGCCACAACAGGCCGTCCGGGTCCGGTATACGTCGATTGTGCAGAAGACATTCTCTACACGAAGGTGGAAGAGTCCGATGTCGCTCCCGCCACCCGCCCTGAATCTCTCTCACGCTCCGGCGCAGACCCGGCGTCCGTGAAGGCCGCCGCTGACATGCTTCGGAGCGCCCAAAAACCGTTGATATTTGCCGGCGGCGGTGTGTTCTTCGGCAAGGCATGGGACGAACTGCGGAAGCTTGTCGAGAGTGTGGGCATCCCGTTCTACACCTCGCCGATATCCCGGGGACTGATCGAGGACGACCATGAGTTGTCGTTCCTGGCAGCACGTAGCACGGCGCTCCGTGCGGCGGATGTCGTGTTGATCGTCGGGACTCGCCTCAACTGGATGATGACCTTCGGAGGGCGTATCGGCCCGGATGCGAAACTCATCCAGATTGACATCGAGCAGTCAGAGATCGGCCACAACCGCTCGGTAGAGATCGGGCTGGTTGGTGACTGCAAAGTCGTGCTCCAGCAGTTGATCGACTCTGGAATCGATTCAGACGGCGCTGACGCCCGCAAGGAGTGGGCCGACTACCTGGACGAGCAGAACCAGTCTCGTTTGCTGCGAGCTCAGCCCAACCTGAACTCTGATCAGGTACCGATCCACCCGCTGCGACTCTGCCACGAGATCGACAAGTTCCTTGATCGTGACGCCATCGTGACGGTGGACGGCAACGAGATCCTTCACTACGGGCGGCAGTCGATCAACACCTACTACCCGGGACACCGCATCAACTCCGGCCCGAGCGGCTGCATGGGGGTCGGGCTGCCGTACGCCATCGGCGCAAAGGTGGCGAGGCCGGACCTGCAGGTTCTGTCGCTGCACGGTGACGGCTCGCTCGGCATGAACATGATGGACTTTGACACCGCGGTACGGCACGACCTGCCGATCGTGGTCGTGGTCAGCAATAACGAGGGCTGGACGGCACGAGTTGAGGGCATCCGTAAGCCGGGTCGTGAACTGGGCTTCACCCGCTTCGATCTACTGGCGCAGGCACTCGGCGGCTACGGCGAACTGGTCGAAGAACCGGACCAAATAGCGGGGGCGCTCGAACGTGCCTTCGCAAGCGGCAAGCCGGCAGTGATCAACGTACGAGTTGACCCGACGGCACGAGCGATCTCACGCTTCGTAGGCTCCAAGATGGAGTAGGGGAGAAACGTCCCCTCACCCCGGCTCTCTCCCGTCCGCGGGAGGAGGCAGGCGGGTGCGTCAGTGCCCTGGGGCACACGAAGGACCGGATCGTGCAAAAACGCGCCCGTAGTTCGTTCATCTTGACAAGCCCCCGGCCACCTCCTGGCCGGGGGCGTCACGCGCTCCAAATTTTAGACCCGCTCATACGCGTAGCCGCCGTTCAGGAATCGCACTACTCGTCCGGAGGCGTCCCGCACGAAGGGGATGGACATCCCCAGGTCCCGACTCATGAACGAGTCGGGACCTACCTGCGTTGTGGTTATCGACACAGGAGGGCCGTCCAGACGTGACGGCGTCTTGATCACCACGCCGCCATCGCCAACTTCCACTTCAGCCGTTCCGGCGCGGAACTCGTAGCTGCCTGCGTACTCGGCCAGATCGTCACTGGAGGGTGTCGGGTATCGGGTCTCGTACGGCAGAGGCTCGGACGTTGAGTCACGCCACACCTGCCCGCGCACTGTGTTCATCAACTGCTCGGCCAGGAAGAACCCCTTGCGGTCTCCCCGGTTCGTGAACACAACTACGCCGGTCTTCTCGGATGGAATCATCATCGAGTAGGTAGATATGCCGGGCAGGCCGCCCGAGTGCCCGATCACTTTCGTCGACCCGCTCCAGAACACCCAGTAGCCGAATCCGTAGCCCCAGCCGGTATCGCCGAACGGGAACTGCACACTTTGCATGTGATCCAGGGACCCTGCGGTCAGACCAAGTGGTGAGTCTTCGTATGCCATCGAGGCGATCTGGTAGAGCGCAAGGTCGTGGACAGAGCTGACGATGCCGCCCGTTGACAGAAACGTCTGATAATCGTCGTTCAAGCGCACGACGATGTAGTCGCCATGCCGCTCGCCGCTGTCGAAGGCACCGGCGTCGCCACGCGAGTAGGCGTAGGTTCGGTCGGCGCCGTTCTTCCAGTCCATGAAGTCGATGGACGTGTCTGACATTCCGACCGGGTCAAGAATATTTCGGGTGAAATACTCCTCCAGCGGCACTCCGGCGATCGTCTCGATGGTGTGGCCGACCGTGGCAAAGCCCTCGTTGCAGTAAGAGAACGCCTCGCCCGGAGCCGACTGCAACTCAGCGGAGTCGAGAGCCGCTATCAACGATTCGCGGGTCGGGTACGGGTTGACCGCCTCTTCACGTGTGCGGTCCTGGTGCCCGGTGCGGCCCATCCCGCTGTTGTGCCGCAGGAACAGACGGGTCGTCATCAGGCGGCTGGCTGTCTCATCCTTCAGCCGGAAACCGGGCAGATACGTCTGCACCGGCTCGTCCAGACGCAACTTGCCTGACTCCACCAGTTGCATCACTGACACGCCCGTGAACGATTTTGTTATCGAGCAGATCGGCCAGATTGTGTGCTCGGTCGCCGGGGTTTCCTTCGAGACATCGGCAACGCCAAACCCGCCCTCGGCGATGATCTCACTGCCACAGACGATCGCCACGGCCGCGCCCGGGATATCGTGCTCGCCGATAAAATCATTGACGATCGATTCCTGTTCGGGCGTGAACCCCATGTGGACCTCGGTTCAGGGATTTGAATGATCTGGAGGGCGACTGTTTTGAGTTAGAGCGCCGTTAATTCCTGGAGACGTTGAATGTGATCCGGTAATCACCGGCGTCGACTCCGTCCCCGGAGGGCGGGTCCGGGTCTAACGTCAGTAGCGTGACCGTATACGGTCCGGCCAAAATCTCACCACCACCGCCCGGGGAGACTATGAACTCGATCTGTCCGGGGTCGAATTCCGGGCTGATGAGTTGCATTACCACCACCGCAGTTCCGGCGTTCACGCACTGAGCGCCGGCAGGGCAACGGGAGTCGTTGGCGACTCGGTGAAAGGCCAGTTCAACATCCTCATCGGCGATCTCCGCAGATTGTCCGGGAGAGAGCGAAATCGATTCTCCAAGAGACGCCTCGGTCGACAGTTGCGGGACCGGGGTGAACGTTGGGGTTGCGTCCGATTCGGCGGACGAACATGCGGCGATCAACATAACGGCGGTCAGAATCACGATCGGCAGCCCGATCCGAATCAAGACCGGACTAAATCGCATGCGTAGGCGAGAGTTCATCGTTGTTGTGTGCTCCGGTACTCAAGAGATAAAAACAGGTGATCGGCAACGCGCATTGGATCATGGCGCGCCGACCAAAAATTACGATGCTTGATTATGACCGCGTGGGCAGTAAAACCGGAAGGGTCACGCGCGTCAGATCCGTTCAAAATAGCGTCGTCGTTCCCAGTCGGTGACGGCTACGTCGAACGCACTTTGCTCGGTTTCAAAAAAATGGCTGTAATGCTGGACCACTTCGTCGCCAAGTGATCGGCGCACAAACTCGCTGGAACGGAACGCCTCGGTGGCCTCCCGCAGCGTAGTCGGTAATCCTGCGATTTCGCTTGACGTGTAACCGTCGCCGTCCAGCTCCGGCGGTGGCTCGATCCTGTTCTCGATACCATCCAGCCCCGATGCGAGCGCAGCCGTGTACGCCAGGTAAGGGTTGCAGTCTGCCCCGGGCAATCTGCACTCGATCCTCAGAGAATCGCCAATCCCGACGACGCGAAACCCGACCGTTCGATTATCGAAGGCCCACGCCAGTCCCGTAGGCGCCCAGGATCCGTTTAGATATCGCTTGTATGAGTTCACGGTCGGCGCGTAGAACGGCATGAACTCGTGTGTGTGGGCCATCCAACCGCCGAGGAACCAGCGGAATACGTCCGACTGCCCATCGCCGTCGGCAAACGCCGGCTCGCCGTTTTTGCGCAGGCTCAGGTGGATGTGACAGCTTGACCCGTTGTGACCCTCCGCAAACTTGGCCATGAAGGTCACGCTCACGCCGAGCCCATCCGCAACCTCCTTGAGGCACTGCTTGTACACGACATGCCGGTCCGCCATCGTCAGAAGTTCTGAGTATCGGACGTTCAACTCGTGCTGCCCCAGCCCGGCTTCGCCCTTCGAAGTCTCGATGGGTACTCCTGAATCGCGCAAGTGGCGTCGCACGGCACCGTTCAGCGCCTCTCCCCTGGCCCCTTGCAACAGGCTGTAGTCCTCGTCGTACCATCCGGCGCGCTCAAGATCTGCGTAGCCAGACCGGGCGGCATCGGCATATGAGTTGTTGAACACGTAGTACTCAAGCTCCGAAGCCGCAAAGGCCTCAAAGCCCATAGCTTCACCGCGGTCCAGCTGCATCCGCAGCATCGACCGCGGTGCGATCGGCACGAGTCCGTGGGGTTCGGAATCGGCCGATTCGGGAAGGTGCACGTCGCACTGAACCATCGCCGTCCTGTCGAGCCATGACGCTACCCGTAGCGTGTTCATATCTGGAGACAGGTGGATATCTCCGTAACCCTTCGCCCAGTTAGCGAACTCGTAACCGGGGATGGGTTCCATATCGATATCGACCGCTAACAGGTAGTCACATCCGTGTGTGCCGTGGTCGACCGTTTGCTCGATGAAGAAATCGGCGTCGAACCGCTTGCCCATGAGTCGGCCGTACAGGTCGGTGAAGCCCACGACCACGGTATCGATCTCGCCTTCGTTGACCAGCTGAACCAGTGCATCGCGGGTCAACATGCCCTTGATGGCAGGTTCGCTCGAAGTCACGACATTTTCCTTTGTACGGCTTTTGGCTCACTACATTTTTGGGGTGGCGGCGCAGAGTATCGCACGCCCCTTACACGTTTCCGTGCTGGCCGCTAGTATCTGTTCAAGCTGAAATTTCGTACTGGAAACGAACTTGTTATCGGAACGGGCCGGCCTCATCTCCGGCCCGTCCGTCGCGTAATGGCAAACTCACGATCGTTTATCTGCAGCGCGTAGCTCTCCCTAGCAATCGCCGCATTATTGCCATATGAACGCCAGAACAATGCCAGATGAACACCAGACCAATAAAGGATCGAAAATCCATGTCGGCCAGCGACCGAGTTAACTATTCGAATGTCCCGGGATCGGGCGAGATTCTCACGCCGGAATTCCTGGAATACGTGGTCGCGCTCCACGATAAGTTCAATGAACGCGTTCAGGCCCTGCGGGCAGAACGCCTCGCCGTGTCCCAGGCTGCCACCCGTGACGGTGTGCAGCCGGCACACCTCGCTCCAGGTCCGGCCACCACGACCGACTGGCAGGTGCCGCCGGTTCCAAAAGAGCTGAGGCAGCCGGGCATCGAGATTTCCGGTCCCGTGGCGATGACCTCGATGTTCATTAACGCCCTCAACCCTATGCCGGACGGAACACAGGCCGTCGGCGATCTCGATGACGACGAGGATTCGGCCGGACATTCGCTGGCTGACACCGTGCAATCTGCCATCAACCGGCGGGATGCTCTACTGGGGACGCTGGAACACCACGACACGGATCGTGATCGGCACTACAAGCTCTCGGATGGACCGATTCCGTTCTTCATGCACCGTGAGCGCGGCCTGCACCTGGACGAGCCTGAATTCACAGTAGACGGGTCGCCGATATCGGCCACATTGCTCGGCACTGCGGCGACGTTCTTTCACGCCGGCCGTGTACATGCGGAACAGGGCAAGGGCATCTACTTTTATCTGCCCAAGACCGAATCCGTGGCGGAAATACGGCTCTATCGGGACGTTTTCGACGCCTCACGTGAGCTGCTCCCGCACCTCTCAGACGCGGTGATCCGTGGAATCATCCTCGTGGAGTCCCTCCCCGCCGTGTGGCAGATGGAGGAGATGCTTTACGAACTTGGGCCGTACGCCGCAGGGCTGAACGCCGCGCGCTGGGATCTGAAGGCCAGTCTGCTCGAGTTCGTGATGAACGATCCAGATTCCCTGTGGCCTGACCGGTTCGGCGTGGACGTCAAAACCACGGTGTTCATCTCGAACATATTCCGACGTCTCGTCGCGGTGTGTTTGAAACACGGCGCTGTGCCGATCGGCGGCATGGCGACGCATCTCCCGAACGCAGACGAGCACGTGAACGAGGAGGCAGCGAAGGCGATCCGCGCGGACAAGGTGTGGGAAGCGGAGAACGGCTTCCTGCGCGGCTGGACGGCGCACATCTATCACCAGAAGACCGCAGCAGACCCGTTCAAGGAGCTGCACGCCACAGGCTGGCAGCCGACCGAGGCGATGAAAGACCCGGGCAACTTTCCGGTGGTGATCGAAACGCCGGAAGGCCACGCCACTCAGGAAGGGTCACGACGCAATGTCCGGACCATCATCGAGTACGTAGAGGGATGGCTGAACGGACGCGGTGCTAAGGGAATCGACTCTCTTGACGGTCATCCGGGCATTCACCCGGCGTTAATGGAAGATCTGGCGACGGCCAGAATCTCCGTGGCCCAGACGGCTCAACGTGTTGTAAACAGCGCGGTGTGCGCTGATACGGAACGCAGTCATGATCTTGCGCTTATCAAAGAACTGACTCGTTCCGAGGGTGTCGACATCATCGAGCGGCTCGGCGACAACGCTGATAGCGCGACAAAGGCACGTTACAAAGAGGCGGAGCAGATCACACTCAGCTGGGTCAAGCGCTACACCGAGTTCGACTTCCGTTCACTCGGCAGCTACACCCGCGACGAGTTGCACGCACAGGGAACCGGCCCAGACCCGTTCTAGGTCGTTTTAGGGTCTGGTGCGTTCACGTAGCGAATCACGCCTGAAGGTCAATGTCCGGGCGATCGCTCTCGTTTACAACAGGTACGGGAGAGATATTCGATGTGGCGTACTAAATCACACTTGAATGGGTTGATAATTCTCGCCCTTCTGGTGTTTGCGGCGTGTACATCGACGACCGACGGTCCAGCCGCGGCGTATGCTATTCCTGATGCGACCGGAAGTGAGTCCGTGACTGCGCCGGAACCCACAGGCGTCACTGGCGCTGTAGGAACACCGGCGCCCGATACCGCTTCGCACCCTGATTCCGCCGACGGTCTAAACGCGGCGCCTGCAACGCCGGGACCGACCACTAGTGGAACCACAACCGCACCGGACCTCACGAGCGTCACGGGTTTTGCAGAAACTCCGGCGCCCGATACCACTTCGCACCCTGATTCCGCCGTCGCATCGACGCCGGACAAGAGCGACCGAGCCGGCGATCCGTCAGATCAGGGCCAGATCGATCCCTGGTCGTTCATTTCAGATCGTCAGTGTGGTGACGGTCCGCTTTTTAACGCCTATCCCATAGACTTGGACAAGGTCACCAACATAAACCCGCTGGGCAATCTCGCGCCGCCCGGCCATACCTTACCGACCTCACACATGTGCTTCGGTATCGAAGCGATCCGGGGTGAGGCTGGCGAAGGCCCGTTCGGTGACGGCCAGATATTCCCACCGAACCCGGTCTATGCGATCGCCGCTGGCCAGCTTGTCTCGATCAACGTGTCGAAAGTGACGACCAGCCTCAGCGGACAGGAGGTCAGTTACGAGGAGTACGGGTTTGATATCGCCGTCTGCGAGGGCTTGAGAGTTCGTTACGATCACGTTGGCCCGGTCTCTGACCGCATACTCGCCTCGATTGCTGAGCTCGAAGGCTTCAACTGCAACGCCTATTCCACCGGAGCGTTCTCCGTTGACTCCTGCACGTATGCGCCCGGAGTTGGAACTGGAGGCCGGGGAGCAGGTCGGGTTCAACAGTGGCCGTGCCGCTGCGCTGGACATCGGCGCATTCGACATCACTACCGAAACCATCAAGTTCCTGCATCCGAGCCTGTACGGTGAAGAGGCGACGGGGGCTGTCTGCGTTCTTGATCTGTACCCGGAAGACCAACGCTCAGAGATGCTCCAGCTTCTTGGCGACAACAACGGCCTGCGTACTGCAGAACCGATCTGTGGAGTACTGGACTACACCGTCGTCGGCACACTCCAGGGAGACTGGTTCAACGAGATCGGCGATATTCCGCTGCAGGATTTCAACATCGCTTTTGTTTATGACGAGGTACTGCCAGACGTGCCTGTCATCTCGATCGGATTTGTACCGGGGATTGAGTCAAACGCCCGCCGTTTCGTCCCACGAGACGGCGGGCGAGTCAATCTGCCGTTCATCGATGTCGAAGCAGGCGCCGGGGTGTACTGCTATCAAGATTTCGAAGACGAATTCGGCCGACCAGGCCCGGCCACGCATCTGTTGGTGGAGGTCCCGGAGGACGGTCAGCTGCTTGTACGTGCCGAGGCCGGGGTTGAGTGCGGGGATGGGCCGTGGCAGATAGGCATGGAAGCGACGGCGTTCGTGCGTTAGGCCCGCTACCTGTTGAGGGCTTTGAGAAATTCGTTGCCGCCGGACATGATCCAGCCGTTCAAGCTTGTGTAGAAGAACTTCACGCCCTGGTCCCTGAACCTGCCGACGTTATGTGCACCCACGGTAGTGCCTGCGATCTTTCCTGCAGCGATGATCTTTGTGATGGATTCGTCGATCGTCCGCTGCACGTCCGGGTGCTCATCGTCGCCGATATGGCCCATCGACTGCGCGAGATCGCTCGGCGCAACATGGAATACGTCTATATGCTCGACCGCCAGTATGTCGTCCAGATTGTTCACGGCCTTGATGTCTTCGATCAGCACCACGATCATCGTCTGATCGTTCGCTTTCTTGACGTAGTCGGTGACGCCGAAGGCCTGGCGCGGGCCGAACATGCCGCGGGTTCCGATCGGCGCGTACTTGGCCGCGTTGACGATGTCCCGAGCGTCCTGTGCCGTGTCCACGTGCGGCACCGTGATGCCCATGGCACCCATGTCCAGCGTGCGATAGATGGTGTTGTAGTCGGTGCTTCCAACTCTCACAAGTGGCGTGACGCCCCAGAGGTCCGCGGCGCGGGACAGATCGCCGATGGCCTCGAAATCGACCGGGCCGTGCTCCGCCTCAAGCCAGACGGAGTCGATGCCGATCTGGCCGATAAAATCGACCAGGTGTGGAGTGTCTACCCCGGCCAGGCAGGTGACGATCTCGCCTTTGGCCAGCTTTTCCTTGGCTCGATTGGGTCGCGGTTCAGCCATGTGTGATAACTCCGATTTATTGAGAAGCGTCTAGACCGGTACTGGTTGCCCCTCTCCCGCCGGGAGAGGGGCACTTGCATCAAGCGTGAGGGAGAAGTCCCGGGAGCGAATCCCCGTAAATTAACCCGTCACACCCTTTTTCACTTCGTCTGTGTAGAGCGTAGCTCCATTGCTTATCCACTCGTTCAGGTTGGCGTTGAAGAAGCGGACACCCTTCTGGATGTAGCTCGCCACACTGGCGGTTCGGCCGACGTGGCCCGGGATGCGCCCGGCGTCCACGATTCGCTGGATTGAGCGATCAATCACCGACTGCACATCGGGATGCTCGACATCGCCGAGGTGTCCCATCGACTGAGCCAGATCACTCGGCGCAACGAGAAACACATCGATGTTGTCGACGCTGACGATAGCGTCGAGGTTCTCAACGGCGACGATGTCTTCGATCAACACGCAGACGAAGGTCTCGTTGTTCGCGTGATCCAGGTAGTCCGCCACGCCGTATCCCTGGCGGGTGCTGAACATACCTCGGCTGCCGAGCGGCGCGTACTTCGCAGAATCGACGACTAACTCGGCCTCTTCACGGGTGTTGATATGCGGCACAACAATGCCCTGCGCCCCGCAATCGAGTGTTCGGTAGATCGTGTTCGCCTCGGCACGCCCCACTCGGACCACAGACGCCATGCCCCACAGATCGCATGCGCGAGTGATGTCCTCGATATCTGCGAAGTCTACCGGGCCATGCTCGGCCTCGATCCATACACCCTCGACACCCGTCGTGCCGATGAAGTCCGCCATCTGGGCGGTGTAGACGCCACCGACCGCGGTGACAACACCGCCGGACTCCAGAATTGTCTTCGCCGGGTTTCTGCGCATCTCGGGCATACGACCGTTCCTTATCGATATTGATGAAGTGGGCGGGCGGAAATAAATGACGGCAATTACGATTGCCAGCCGCTTGATAAGCCGCAATTTCTTCCGCCCACTCAGTTATCTGTAGCGCAATTGTGGCGGGATTATAGCGGACCGCGATTAGCGATGACGATTGGGTTCAACTGGTGTAGAGGCTGGTCAGTCGGCTGAGGCCGTAGAGCTCTCAGGCTCGGCACGCTCCGGCGGCACCAGCAGTTCGCCCAGGTTCCGGATGCGTCCGTTGAGCAATGCCGGCCCGATAGCAAACGCGGACACCGCCAACCCGCCGATCGCCACCGCCCACGCCGCCCCGATGGAGACCGCCAGCGCCCCGGCGAACATCCCGCCAAGCGGCATGATGTTCCATGTCATGCCGTAGAAGCCCATCACACGACCCCGCATCTCGTTTGGCACCAGCATTTGAAGCGTGCTCATGATCGAGATCATGTAGACGGACGAGAACAGTCCCAGGAAGAAGATGAGGAACAGCGCCAGCGGGTACGAGCCGATGTACTCGGCCGTTAGCGCCCACGCCGCCAAGGTGATCCCCGTTAGCACGGCGCCGCCGATCAATATGAACCCCGTGTTGCCAGAGGAAACTCGAGTTCCGAGCCATAGCGTGACGATCAATGCGCCGACCCCGCTCACGCTCATCAAGACGCCCTGTCCATCTGCGCCTACCTTCAAAATGTCGTCCGCGAACACCGGCATCAGGATGATGTAGGACAGCCCAAAGAAGCTGTTGAAGAAGGTCATCGCGATCAGGAATGAGAAGACAGAATTTGCCTTGATGAACTTGAGGCCCTCAACGATATCGCCAAATGCGCTGGACTTCCTTGCGGACGCCCCGGCACGGGCCTCGTCAGGGACTTTCAGGAACACGACCACGATGGTGAACACAAACATCAGCACCGCAGCCAGCACAAATGCTGCGCCGGTGTCGATGACGGCAATCAAGACACCCCCAATCGCGGGCGCAATTATCCGCGTGCCCTGCCAGATCGAGGAGTTGAGCGCCACTGCGCTCATCATCACCTTACGTTCGATCAAGTACGGGTAGATCGACTGCCTTGCCGGCTGGTTGAAGGCGTTTATGGCCCCGGCGAACACGGCAATGGTCAAGACGTGCCACGGCTCGACGACCCCTGCCAGGGTGATCACAGCAAGTAGGCCAACCAACGACGCCGAAATGGTCTGGGTGACAATGATCAGGCGTTGTTTATCAAATCGGTCAGCGACCACACCACCGGCAAGATTGAGGATGATCGCCGGGATTGCGTTGGCGAGCCCTACGTAGCCGAGATAGACGGTCGAACCGGTCAATTCATGGATCAGCCAGAACTGGCCGAACATGGCGATCTGGAAACCGCCGACGGCCGATAGCATGCCGAACCAGTAATTTCGGTACTCGCGATACCGAAAGGCGGGTGGCAACGATAGGTTGATCGGCCCGAATTTCCGGGGCCGATCAGCCTCAGCTGATTGCTCTACGTCAGTCTTGTCCAACGTCTATGCCTCACTTACGGTCCGCCTTCTCAGAGGGGCCGATTGTCGGTGATTCTACAGCTTCGGCACTGGAGGCAATTTCGCTGATTACCCGTCTACTTTTTCGGACCACCACCCTGGTTGCCGGAATTTCCTCCACCTGAGTTAGTTGCCGTCGCCGGAGTTGCCTCCGCCGCTCGAACTACCGCCGCCTGAATTTCCAGAGTTGCCGCCACCGGAATTACCCGGATCCCTATCCGAGTTTCCTGAGTTACCGCCGCCTGCGTTCCCACTACCAGAGCTGCCACTATCGTCCGTGTTTCCTGATCCCTTGTTCTCAGACTTGCCCCGGGCTTTTGTGAGAGCGCCGTTGATCAGATCCTGATCGTCTGGATTGCTCGACTTCACGAGCGCCTCGAGCCGTTCCAGGCGCTTCTCATTCACCTTGCCACGCAACTTTGCGAGTCCATCTGCCAGCTCCGGGTTGTCTTCGGCGGCCAGAGATAGCGCGTCGAGTCGGTCGATGATCTCGTCCTCAGACACCGTGTTTGTGATCGTCTTCGGCCCACCGCCACGTCCCGCCTTGACGATGAAAACGAGGTCGTCGCCAACCTCTCCTGACGAGCCATCAAATTCTTCTTCTGTACCGTCTCCCTTGAGGATCTTGATCTTGCCGTTGCCTTTAGATTTAACCACCCCACGTTGGTGCGATCGAGTCGCCTTGCTCGGAATGACAGTTACGCGTAGTGCGCTCACGGATCGGAAAGTTGGGGCTATCGGTGCGTGAACTGCGGCCGGTTCGGCAGTTCCATCACTTGTCCCATCGTCAGTGCCATCGCCCGTTCCGTCACCGGTCCCATCATCAGTCGTGCTTGGCAACGATTCCGGGTCAACGGGAGCCTTGTCCAGCAGGACACCGACACGGTCTCCAACCCTGATTTCTTGCGTCAGGCCTTCTTCAGCCGGCGGACCGGCGAATGTGATTGCTGCGCCGCCGATTGTGACCGTTACGTTGCCGAAGTTAGTCTCGACTACCATCGAAGAGCTGTCGTAAAAACGGACGATCCCAGAACTACCGCGTCGGACGAGTTGGCCTGCGGGTTCCACGTGATCGGCGGATGCCAACTTCTGAAATCCCGGGGCTAACAAACCCTGGCCGAGAGTGCCGAGCACGAGGGCGGTCGCCAGAGACGTTCGGGCGATGAGTCGGATATTCAAAATCATGTGTCTGATTACCTGATAACTGGAGTAAATCGCCGGGATGGGTCAGAGAATGGTCGGGTGCTCCGGCCTGACTACTCTCGGATGATGATCAGGATTTCGCTGAGCTCGTCGCCCGAGGCGACGCTGGCAACGCTCTCGATCACGTTCACGGCCTCTTCAAGGGCTACGGTCACTCGGAATCGACCGTCAATATCGAGAACTGCGATTGTGTCGTTCACGCTCACAAGCGCGTCCAGCGAGGTTCGCCCGACTACTTCAAATTCGTCTTCCGCGGTTACAGATTCCAGGCTTTCAGGCGTTTTGATCGCCAGAAAGAACTCGCCCACAGGACTCTGTGTCGGCGTGGGTTCGGGTGTTGAAGTAGGCGGAATGGAAGTGGGCGTCGGCTCCGGAACCTCAGTTGCGATGGACTCAGGCGTCGGGCTGGGTGAGGGCTCAGGCGTCGAATCGGCCGAGTCGTCTGACTCATCGGGTTCTGGGATGAGCGGGACAGGGGCGTCAAGGGGTTCGCCCGGTTCGGAGGTGATCAACTTGACCACGGGCTTGAACAGGAAGCCGCCGTTGCCCTGCTCAACAAGTGACCTATCGAGATCAAAATCGATCGTCACCCCGGTCACGGCGCCCGCTTCGATTTCGAAACCACCAACCAGTTTGAGTGTGCCGCCAGGAACACGTGCTGTGAAAGATCCATCCGGGGTTACGAGTTCGACCTCGCCGACTTCGAGCCGGATCTGGCCGTACTTGCCGGCCGCAAGTTCACTTTCGCCGAGTACCGCTTCGACACCGTCTAACGCCACCAGATCAAATGTCTTTGGACCTTCTACGACTGTTATCCACGAATCGGAGTCATCTTCGGCATCTTGGACATTTACCTGTACGGAACTGACCGTGATGAGCACAGCGGTGGCGTCGCCCGGCGCGTCGGTAACGCGAACCTAGAGACTTCCCCTGCCGGATTCGTCAGGTGTCGTGTCTCCCGACGGGGTCGGCGCCGGGGCTGTTGTGGGCGCGACTGTCGTCTGGGGAGGTGAAGTAGGCACGGATGTCGCCTCTTCGTCGTTTCCGCTGCACGCTATACCTGCTAAAGCGACCAGAAGTACGACGGACAACAGCGCGGCCCGGACATTGAATGCTCTCTTTTCGAAGCGATCGACCGATCGAAAGTTCAAGATCGTCTCCATCGAGGAATATTGATTGTCCACGCCGCGCCGTGTCTCGGCCCCGGCATTACTTCTGGACCACGTGATAGCGAAAAATTCGGAACGAATCTGTGAAAAGATTGTCCCACGTATATCCCGGCAGCGATTGGTACCTACGGGCAATTGGTGCGATCTGGTTTTACCTAACGCACCTGATGAACGAGTTCGCCACCAACGTAAGTTCTAACCACGGAGACATCACGTACCGCCTGCGGATCGACATCCCGGAGGTCTTCGGCCAGTAGCGCCAGATCTGCCAATTTGCCCGGCTCAAGGGAGCCCTTCAGGTGCTCCTCGAAGCTGGCGTACGCGCCGTTGATCGTGTGCATGCGTATCGCCGTGTCTAGCGTGACGGCGTGTTCAATCCCGCACACATCCCCGTCCTGCGTGGTGCGGGTCATCGCCTGAGATATGCCAAGCAAAGGCCGGTGGTCCGTCACCGGCGCGTCGGAGCCTCCGGCAACAATCACTCCGCGGTCGATCAATGTCCCGGCAGGGAACATCACGTCGGCCCTATGTCGACCGTAGTTGGCGATGTAGCCGTCGCCGAATTCCCAGAAGAACGCCGGTTGCATGGATGGCACGATGCCCTGCTCGATTACACGCTCCTGTAGGTCGGGCGGCAGAATCCCGCAGTGATCGATCCGATGCCTCAGGCCGCTGCGTGGGAACTCGGTCTGGGCGCGTTTCATCGCATCAAGCGTCTGTTCGATGGCCGCGTCACCGACCGCGTGTACCGTGCACTGCCATCCTGCCCTGTGAGCTCGTCCGATCAGGTTGTCCAGGTCTTCCTGCTCCCAGTAGGCGATTCCGTGGGTTGATGGGTCTGACGTGTACGGCTCACGGGTGGACGAACTCGGGCCGGAGGACGACCCGTCCGTCATCACTTTGAACGCCCCGATCCTCAAACGCTCGTCGCCGAACCCGGTGTGCAATCCAGAGTCGAGGATCGGCACGAGCGGGTGGTCAAGCGTGTTCACGGTCACGAACGCGTAGAGGCGCACGTTCAATTCACCCGCTACGACCATCTCCTGCGCCTGCTCCATGTATGAGCCGAACAGCCCGCCCGCGTCCTGGACGCTGGTGCAACCGGCGCTCAAGTAGAGGCGATTGGCTTCCAGCAGGTGCTCACGGAGATCGTCCGTCGGGGGCGGCGGTACTTTGCGGAACGGGATGTTGGCGCGTTCGTACGCGACTCCGGTCATCTTGCCCGCCGCGTCACGATCATATCGGCCGCCGGCGGGGTCCGGTGTGTTGTCGGTGACGCCCACCTCCTCCATCGCCTTCGTATTGAAGGCGACGATGTGGCCGCAGGTCCGTGTGAACAGCACCGGATTGTTCGGGGCGACGGCATCGAAATCGGCCCGGCCGGGGTGTCGCTTCTCAGCCAAGCGGGACTGGTCGTAGCCGCGGCCGTAAATCCAGGTTCCCGGAGCCTGCATCTCGGCACGTTCTCGTACTGCCTCGACCAGCGCAGCGATCGACCTCATCCCCGGAGCTTTGCAGTCGATCTGCCGTTGAACAGCGCCCAGCCCGGAGAAATGGCCGTGGCCTTCGATCATCCCCGGCAGCAGCGATTGACCCGCCAGCGTTACGCGTTCAGTGCCCAGGCCGGCGGTCGCCAGAATATCCACATCCGACCCAACCGCCAGAATCCGACCGTCCGAGATGGCGACCGCTTCAGCGATGGTGTTATTGGCATCCACGGTATGGACCGTGCCGCCGGTGAATACGAGATCAGCTACCTGGCCGGGCATATACGTTTCTCCAACTATCCTGCGTCCCCGATTAAAGCCCCTGTGGGGCCTCCCACCCACCGGTCGACGCCTCTATCACGCTCGCAAGCGCTAGCGCCACGTCTTCCCGCCACGGCCGCGCCACGACCTGTACGCCGATCGGAAGTCCTTCAGGTGAGGTTCCGACACGCACTACGACCACCGGCCACCCGGTCATGTTGTAGACGAGGGTGTAGCCGCCGACGGTTGTCGCCTGAGCGTCCTCGTGCAGCGGGGCGGGGAATCCAGAGACGGGGCAGACGATGGCATCGTACCCGTCCATGAAGATCAGCATCTCCGTACGGAAACGATCCATTTCATCCTGAACACGTGCCATCTCGTCGGCGTCGAGGGCACCGCCACTTCCGGCGATCCTTCTTTGCAGGATTGGCCCGACACGGGTCGTGCCGTGCAGTTCAAGTAATACACGGGAGTACGCCCCGCCGTCCGATGTCCGCGTTTCATCGAGCAACTCGGACATCTGGACCATGACCGGCGGCCGGTCCTCTGAGACGGCCGCTCCAGACTCACGAAGCGCCTCCGCAGCGGTCTTGACCCCCGCCCTGATCTCGGGGGACGGCGTCAGTGTGCCGTTATCGTCGTACGTCGCCACACGCATTTCTGACAGAATGACGTCGGCCGGATCGAGGATCGGCATATCGACGATGTACGGGTCTCGCATGTCCGTTCCGGCGATCAACGGGAAGGTCAGAGACAGGTCCTCGACCCGGCGTGTGAGCGGCCCGATGGTCGTAAATGCGTCTCTAAGACCGCCCGGCGGGACGATGTGTCCGGTCCGTGGCACCCTTCCGGATGTGGGTTTGAGTCCGGCGATCCCGCAGTAGTTCGCAGGGCCCCGAATGCTTCCGCCCGTGTCGCTGCCGAGATCGAGAGGTGACCCACCTGCCGCGACGATGGCCGCCGCCCCGCCGCTGCTGCCTCCGGGGGTTCGCGACAGGTCGTACGGGTTGTTCGTCTGGCCGTAGATCAGGTTGTCAGTGACCCCGCCTACCGTCAGCTCAGGCGTATTGGTCTTCCCGAGAAGGACGCCGCCCGCTGCTCGAAGCCGGGCGGCCGGCGGAGAATCGACATCCGGGATGAACTCGGACCGGCCGGTCGTCCCGCCGGTGGAGATGATTCCGGCGGTGTCGTGTGAGTCCTTCAGCGTGAACGGCACCCCATGCAACGACCCGCGGTTTTCGCCCCGGGCCAGCTCGGCATCACATACGGCGGCCTCGGATAGCGCCCGCTCTTCGCACAGTTGCACGACGGCGTTCAGATCAGGATTGACTACTTTGATGCGTTCAAGATTCGCGGTGACTGCTTCGACTGATGACACCCGCCTGGTGCGGATCATCTCGGCGATTTCCGTAGCTGATGCGCTGAGCAAGCTGTCCATGTGAAGTTCCTTTGTTTGAATTCTCGGAGGAGGGGTCGCGAAGAACGTCTAGAGAACTGGTGGTTCCCAGCCGCCGGTGGCCTCTTCGATCACGGCCGCCAGGCCCAGCGCAACGTCTTCTCGCCACGGCTGCGCAACGATCTGGACTCCGACAGGCATTCCGTCGGACGAAGTACCGCCACGCACCACCGCTGCCGGGAGACCGCTCAGGTTGTGGGCGGCCGTGTATGTATATCGGAGCCCTTCTGCGTCTTCGTGCGTCGGCGCCGACTGTCCGGCGACCGGGCAGATAATGGCATCGTAGTCCTTCATGAACCCGAGCAGTTCGCTCCGCAGCGCGTCCACCTCGTGCATCAAAGCTGCGTACTCCTCCACGGAGGATCCGTTTTCTGGAGGACCGTCGGCGCGATCGGTCAAGAATCGAGAAGGTTCTGAGGTGCCGGATTCCGAGAGGAGCTTGCGTGACAAGTAACCGTCATCGGCCCCAAACGAACGGTACGCAATCTCGGCGGCGCGTGCGACGGCCCCCGGACGGTTGCCCTCCACCGTGGCTCCGGCATTCGCTACCGACATGGCGGCGGAGGTGACGATCTCCTGAATTTCAGAGGTCGGCGTCTCGAGGGTGTTGTCGGTGAAGAACGCCACACGCAACCCCGCGATGTTCACTTCGTCAGGATTACAGATCGGCATCGGCTCTACGAAGGGATCGATCCAGTCCGGACCCGCGATAATTGGCAACGCCAGCTTCAAGTCTTCGACGCGTCGGGCAATCGGCCCGACTGTGCCGAATCGGTCCAGCGGACCTCCCCACGGGAAGGCGTGGCCGGTGCGAGGGACACGACCTGCAGACGTCTTCAGACCGGCGATGCCGCAGTAGTGCGCAGGCACCCGAACGCTGCCCCCGAGGTCCGATCCAAGCTCAAGAAAAGCACCGCACGCAGCCACGATCGCCGCCGCGCCGCCGCTACTGCCGCCCGGTGTGCGAGTCACGTCGTACGGGTTGTTGGTCTTGCCGTACACAAGGTTCTCTGTGATGAAAGACATCGTGAACTCTGGCGTGTTGGTCTTGCCAAGAACCACCGCACCGGCGGCTCGGAGCCGTGCAACCGGAGGTGAATCGGCATCGGGTGTCTTTCCGGCCCTGCCGGTCGTGCCACCGGTAGTGACGATGCCCTCGGTGTCGTGCGAATCTTTGAGTGTGATCGGAACGCCGTGCAGCGGACCTTGCGACTCGCCACGCGCCGTTTCGGCGTCACGTGCACGCGCCTCATCAAGGGCCCGGTCGGCGGCCAGCACCACGACCGCGTTTAGCTTTGGGTTCACCTCGTCGATGCGCTCAAGAGCGGCGCGGGTAATCTCCTCGGATGACACCGCGCGGTCATGAATGGCCCGGGCGATCTGTGTCGCTGACCGGCTCAATAGCTCGTGCATCTGCAATCCCTGCGCTGGAACACGTCGTTTATCTACGGGGGGCTACTTTACGCCGAACCTGCATTCGCGATCCGACCGATACAATGCCGATTGATAACGAACTCACTGGTCAACCGGTGACTCACCGGTTTAGAAAGTTTTTATGGACGCTGAACTCGTAGTAATGCGCATCCTCCACATCGGGCCGGGAGTCGTGTGGGTCGGCAGTGCCTTTTTTGCCGCATTCATCCTGAATCCCCGATTACGGATGCTGGGACCAGATGTAGAGATGAAGGTCACCGCCTCCATTAACAAAGTCTGGGGGCCGGTCGTACACGGCTCGGCGGCGATCACGATCATCGTCGGATTCCTGCTGATCTCTTCAACGCCGGGCCGAGAATTTGGTGAGTTATTCAGCAGCGATTGGGGATGGGCGATCGGGATCGGCATAATCGCTGCGTTCGTGGCGCTTCTATTCGGAGGACTTGCCGGGTTCAGCCAGGCGAAAGCGCGGCGGCTTGACGCGTCCGACACGGAAGGGCTGGCGTCGCTGGCTATACAAACAGGTGTTTTCGAGAAGCTGCACGCAGCGTTGGCGCTTGGCGCAGTGGCGGCGATGGCCGCGGCACGATGGGTTTAAAGACGGGTTTTGAGACGGGCGCAAACGGGCTTAAGCAGGGGAGATTCATATGACCGGAATCTGGCCGGGCGATACCCGGTGCGTTGCGATGCTGACGTTCGATATGGACGGTCAGTCCGCAACGCTGAACCGCAACCCGGA
>JAYGCG010000080.1:0-48405 GCA_046583455.1 Dehalococcoidia bacterium
CACGCCCGACGAGCCTGTTCCCGACTAGACGCAAAACGGCCCCGGAAAGCTGCAACGCTTGCCGGGGCCGTCTTGTTTTCACCCTGTGGTGCCGAGGGGCGGACTTGAACCGCCGACACACGGATTTTCAGTCCGTTGCTCTACCAACTGAGCTACCTCGGCACGGCGACCTATCGTCTCAGACAACTCGCACCACTTCAACCGCAGTGTTGCCCGGATGTGCGCCCATTCTTAGTCTCGACTCACCCGCCCGGGAGCCTCTTTAAAAGCGATCTAGAGGGCTTATCCCCGCGTTCTCCCGCCGGACCTCACCGACACCTACCGAAATGCAGGTCGCCAGCCCGATGTGTTTCCGGCCCGCTATAATTCCGGTCGGTCGCCCACGTGCACACCGGCACTCGCCACCGGCGTCCAGACAATCGACCTCATATCGGTCCCCAGAGAAGCCCATAGGGAACCCATGCCCACCCTCCTCGTCGTCTCCACATCACCCGGCGCAGGCAAGACGGCCTTCGCCGCCACCTACGCAGCTCGATTGCTGGCCGATGGCGCCACCGTCTCACTCGGCAAAGCATTCGGCGCTGTCGACGACGTAGATGCTGCGGCGTTGAACACACTGGTGGACGGTGCAAAAACCATCGATCCCATCGTCGTCAGCGGAGATCCAACTGACGATCAGGTCAAGCAGGCCGCACAGGCCGCCGGCGGAAGCGACTCCAGTGCGGTCACCGTGATCGAGGGTCTCTCGGGAAACCACGCCGCGAACAGGTCACTTGCAGACGAACTTGACGCCAGCGTCGTACTCGTCGCCGGACAGTCTGACTTCAAATCTGCCATCGAGGCCGCCCCCGTATACGGAGACCGACTGGCCGGGGTGGTCATCAACAACGCACCCAGGCACCGGGGCCACGATCTGGAGACAGAGGTTGTTCCCGCGCTTGAAGCGGCCGGACTGCCCTACATCGGCGCAATTCCGGAAGACCGCCGACTCGTTTCAGTGACCGTCCGGGCCATGAACGAATGCCTCGGCGGCGAGTGGCTCGAGTGGGAAGAGCACGCGGACCAACTCGTCGAGAACGTCTTGATCGGCGGACTCGTCCTGGACTGGGGACCTCTCTACTTTGCCTCACAGGAAAACGCCGCAGTCCTCGTGCGTGGCGACCGCCCGGACCTCGCCATCGCAGCGCTCGCCACGCCCATCAAGGCGCTGATTCTTACCTGTGGCGTCAAACCCGTCGAGTACGTCTATTACGAGGCGGACAAACGGCAGGTTCCGGTGACCGTGGTCGAATCAGACACACAGCAGGCTGCATTGGAACTTGAGCGATTCCTCGAGTTCTCCCACTTCGACCACCCGGCCAAGCTTGAGCGATTCGCCGAGTTGGCCGCAGAACATCTCGACCTGGACCGCATCGACTCCGCAATCGCCCACCCCGTCACCGGGTAGTCGTGTCCCCTCTCCCGGTGGGAGAAGGCCAGGGTGAGGGAGGATAAAGGGCGTGAATTGGATACTCGGAGTTATTCGTATCCGCCGCCGCTCACACAACGTTCTCTTCAACCCTCCACACCTACGAGAGGTAAACCCATGACCCTCGATGCCGCCACAATCCAACGCGTCCAGACCGAACTCAACTCCTCGGTAATCTGCGACACGATGGACTCCCTCGGCTACCTCAACCAGGCGATGGACCGGCACATTCGGCCGCTGGACGACTCAAAGACACTGTTCGGACCGGTACGGACGGCGCTGATCGAGAAAGTGGAGCCGGGCACGTCGCGCCCTGACAACCCGTACGAACTGACCATCAACGTCATGGACGATCTGAACCCTGGCGACATCGTGGTGCGGGCCTGCGGGGACATCGGCACCGCCGCCACATGGGGCGAACTCCTCACCGCCGCCGCAATGGGACGTGGTGCGGCAGGTCTCGTAACCGACGGCCAGATTCGAGACGTTCACCTGATCCGAGAAGTCGGCTTCCCCGTCTTCACAAACGGCGTCAGCCCGCTCGATGGCGGAGGCCGACACGAAATGACGGCGGCCGATGTCGATGTCGTATGCGGGGGCGTCCCGATGAAGCCCGGCGACTACCTGTTCGCCGATGTCGACGGGATAGTCGTAATCCCGGCAGAAATCCTGGAAGCCACAATCAAAGGCGCGTTCGAAAAGACCGAAGGCGAGAACGCCACAAGAGACGAACTACTAGCCGGAAAGTCCCTCGCCGAAGTCTACGCCAAGTACGGCATCCTGTAGGCGAAATCGGTTGTAGGGGCGTATGGCAATATGCCCAAGGTTGATAGCCGCCCACGATGTAGGGGCGAGCGACTGCTTGTCTGGGCGGGTCTCATCCTCCCAACTCCCACGTCGCCTGACCACCTTCACTCGAGAAGCTCGCTGACATTACGCTCCCGACGATGACTCCAATATGTCATCCTGAACTCGATTCAGGATCCGTTGGTCCCCGCTCCAACGCCGGATCCCACATACACCGTGATCCCCTCGATGAAGTGCAGATCTGGTCGGTTAAATACGTACTCGACGTCGTCCGAGTCAATCAGGCGCTTGAGCGCAGATCGATCCCTCTCAGGCAAATAGGACTCGCGCGCCTCGTCAGTGGCCCAGCGCGTTAATCCGCCCAGCAGGAACGATTGCTGTAGCTCGGTGAACGGCGGTAGGAACTCGTGGATGAAGGTTCGGGCGGTTACGTCTTTCATCCCGGCGTCTCGGAGTAGTTGCGTCCAGCCGTAGGGGTAGGGGACGGCGTCTTCTGCGAAGTGAACATGGCTTGCGAACCACGACTCCATCGCATCGGCAAGTCGCTCATTCAACCCCGTTCCTGTTAGTTCCATAGTGGTCGGCATGAACCGCGCTGATATACCGCCCTCGCGAATCGCCAGCTTGCCGCCGGGAGCGACGACCCGCGCCAGCTCTTTCACGCCCGCCAACTGGTCTGCGAGATGGTGGACCGCGCGACTGCTCCACACAAGGTCAAAAGTCCCATCCTCGAACGGCAAATCTTGGATCGGCGCCTCGTGAAACCGGATGCGCTTGCCGACCCCATCGTCGGCGAATCGGGACCGGTTGTACTCCAGCAGATGCTCGCTCGTATCGGCGGCATCAACGAGATCGTCATCGCCGACTGACTCCGCAAGCAACTTCGTAAACCCCGCGATGCCGCATCCTGCGTCAAGAATCCGATTGCCGGGTCCGGGAGCGAGCCATTTGACGATCTCACGGTTGGTCGACTCGTAAAAACGGTCCGATCTGCCGAGTCGCTCCTCGGAGCCGGGTCCGAAGGTGGTCCGCTCCGGTGTGTCAGAGCCATGTGTGTGCTGGTGCGTGATGGGGTTTGTCTTTCGAAGTGGTGTTTGAGAGGGTCTGCGCACTTGGATGTGATTGTTGTTGGAACTTCTCCCTCACCCTAACCCTCTCCCGCTGGGAGAGGGGGGGCGCGTTATCGCAGTACGGACCCTTCGAGAGCCTTAGGGTGGGCCTGGCGCTGACATGTGTGATTGTCGTGCCGACAAAAGTCGGTGTAGATCTGAGGCGCGCCCCAAACATCAGTATTGGGCGACAGACGTGAAGCCCCTAAACATCCATCCAAAACAATTCCCGTCAGTGACGGGCCGGTCACTGACCGGTGACCGGGGGAGACGACTACAATCGTTTTGTGGCTACGCAGATCGACATATTTTCCGAACTCAGCGGCCGGCAAAAAGAAGCCGTTCAGCACGCCGAAGGCCCCCTCCTCATCGTGGCCGGCCCCGGCTCCGGTAAAACGCGCGTCATGGCGCACCGCATCGCATACCTGATCTCCGTCCAGGGCGTCGCCCCGTGGCGCATCCTCGCCGTCACCTTTACCAACAAATCGGCCCGAGAACTGAGAGAACGGGCCGAGGGACTTGTCGGCGGCGCCAACACCGGACTCCAGGTCCGGACATTCCACTCCTTCTGCGCATTTGTGCTCCGACAGGACGGCGGCCAGATCGGCCTCGATCCTGCGTTCTCCATATACGACGGCGACGACCAACAGAAACTCGTTCGCAACATCCTTGAAGAGCTGGAACTCGACCCCAAGCAGTTCGCCCCCCGGGCCATCCTGTCCGGCATCTCAGACGCCAAGAACAAGATGATCGACGACTCCCGGCTCTCAAAGCTCTCGAAGAGCTACTTTGAGGAAGTTGTCGCACGTGTGTACACGCGTTACACGGAGCAACTGGCGACCGCAAATGCCGTCGACTTCGACGATCTTCTTCTTCGCGCCCACAACCTGTTAGAGGACCATCCGGACGTTCTGGAGAAGTACCAGGATCGATACCGTCATGTGCTGGTGGACGAATTCCAGGACACAAACGCCATCCAGTTCTCCCTCGCTCGCTTGCTGGCCGCCAAACACAAGAACATCTGCGTCGTGGGGGACCCCGACCAGTCGATCTACTCTTGGCGTCATGCTGATATCAGGAATCTGACCGATTTCCAGACCGTCTACCCGGACGCCGTCACAGTGACGCTGGATCAGAGTTACCGCTCCACCCAGACCATCCTCGAAGCCGCATCCGGCGTGATCGCTAACAATGATGATCGCCTTAAGAAGAATCTGTGGACGGAGAACGACAAGGGCAGCCCCATCACCGTCGGCGAGGCGTACGACGAGGACGAAGAGGCGCGGGTGGTGCTCCAGGAGATCAACAGGCTAGTCGATGAGGACGAGTTCCTTCGACAAGAGATCGCCGTCATGTATCGCACCAACGCGCAGTCACGTGCCATGGAAGCGGCGTGCAACCGGCACGGCGTCGCTTACCAGCTTGTCGGCGGGACCAAGTTCTACGAACGCAAAGAGATTCGTGACACCGTCGCCTACCTCCGCCTGACCGTGAACCCGTCCGACGATGCCGCGCTTGAGCGAATCATCAACGTACCTGCCCGCGGCATCAGCCCGCGCAGCGTCGACGCCATAAGAGCGGTCGCCCATTCTCGAAGTACTTCTATGCTCAACGTCATTTTCCAGGTCGATGACGAAGAGATTGGCCTGTTCGAACAGCTGAACCCGAGAGCCATGAAGTCCGTACGCGCCTTCGCCGATCTGATGGAACGGCTGATTGAGCAAAGCATCATCCTCTCCGCGGTGGAACTCATTGACCTGACACTTGAACGTAGCGGCTACAAGCGTCTCGTCCAGGAAGACAAGGAACGCGGCGAAGAACGGTGGGACAACATCCTGGAGCTACGCGGCTCTGCCTCTAACTTCGAGGGCCCGGAACCGCGTGAACGGCTGATCGAGTTCCTTGAGAATGTCGCGCTCGTGTCGGATATCGATTCGCTTGAAGAGGGTGAGGACGCGATCACCCTCATCACCCTCCACCAGGCAAAAGGACTCGAGTACGACGCCGTATTCATGATCGGCATGGAAGAGGGGTTGCTCCCGCACTCCCGATCCCTGGAGAGCAACGCCGATCTGGAAGAAGAGCGCCGGCTCTGCTACGTAGGCATGACCCGAGCACGCAAACGCCTCTACATGTTCCACGCCTTCCAGCGAGGATTCCGGGGATCACGCGGCGCCATGATGCCTTCACGCTTCCTCGACGAGATACCGTTGGCATACGTCGAGACCGTATCGATACGCCGCAACTCCAACACGGTCCGCAAGGTCTCGCCGATCCGGAACGTCACAGGACGGTCGTACGATCGAACCGCCGGAAAACGCCGCGTCGCAAATCCGCTGGAAGTAAGAGCCGCCCAGAGAGGCGACTACCGGGTTGCCGACCGCGTATTCCACGAGACCTTCGGTGACGGTATCGTTATCGAGGCCGTCGAAACGGGCGGCGATACAGAGGTCACCGTGGCGTTCGGCAACGGCAACGGCCTGAAGAAATTGATGGCTGCGTTCAGCGGCCTGAAAAAGGTAGAACCCGGCGATTCCACAAAGGCCAAACGCGAGGATCCAGAAATGGGCGACGCGTTCCTTGACGCACCCTAGGCGCTCTCCTAAACTCCGGCCACACTTGAAACGAACGTAACGCGCCCCCGATCTCGCTCAGGATTATTCTGGGGATCACATGGGGTCACTGGAGTTGAATGCGTGCCTGACGAGTCCGTCATTTCCGATGAGATGCGTGCACATCTCGATGTCGAATCCGACCCGATCACTTACGACGTCGAAAAGGGCGCGGTGATCAAGTTTGCACAGGCAATTGGAGACTCTAATCCGCTGTTCCAGGATGAAGCGGCCGCCCGCAATGGTCCTCACGGCGTAATAGTCGCCCCGCCGACCTTCCTGCGATCTCTTATCGCGGGTGAGGCGAAGAGCGAGTTCCCGAGGCCGTTCCCGAACAACCTGGACGGCGGCAGCGAGTACGAGTTCTTCGAGCTGATCAGGGTCGGCGACAGGATCACCGTCACAAAAGCCATCGTGGAGCTCACCGAGCGGCAAGGCCGTCTCGGCACGATGCTGTTCACGACGGCCGAGACCCGGTACGTGAACCAGCTCGGCCAGTTGGCGGCTACTCAGCGCACAACCGGCATCAGCTACGCATCGCCAGCAGAAGAGGAATAGCCGTGGCTCAGCTTTACTACGAGGACGTGAACGTCGGCGACGAGGTCACGCCACTCCCCAAAAACGCAACATCACAGCAACTGGTTAAGTACGCCGGAGCCTCCGGTGACTACTATCAGATCCACTACGACGACGGGTTTGCCCGGAATAACGGACTGCCCGGCATCATCATCCACGGCGCCCTTAAGAACGCATTCCTTGGACAGTTGGTTACCGACTGGATGGGACCATACGGCCGGCTGAAAAAGCTGTCGGTGTCGTACAGGGCGATGGACATTCCGAACGAGGACCTCGTTTGCAGCGGGACCGTCACGGATAAACGCATCGAAGACGGTGTTGGCATCGTCGAGTGCGAGATCGCACTCCACAACGGCGCTGGCAAGGCCACGACGCCGGGCAAGGCGATCGTGTCGCTGCCGATGCGGGGGAGCTAAGTAACCAGAACTGCTCCAATCCGGAGCACAACAAACGCAAACCAGATCTCGCCCGGGACCAGCAAACGCTGAGAGGACCGGGCTCCCGAGGAGAGAGCAATCTTGTTATCAGACGAAGAACGCGTATTAGAAGGCAAAGTAGCCCTCGTTACTGGCGCCGGACGTGGCATCGGTAAAGCCATCGCAGAGTCGCTTGCCGAGCACGGCGCGTCGGTGGTCGTAAACGACCTCGGGGTAAGCGTAGACGGCACGACTCCCGACGACGGCCCCGCGGGCGAAGTCGCCGCCGGGATCAGGGCGGCCGGCGGGCAGGCGTCTGCAAACACGGATTCCGTCACCGAGATGGCCGGCGGAGAGCGAATGGTTCAGCAGGCGGTCGACGAGTTCGGCAGGATAGATATCGTCGTCACACCGGCCGGAATCCTTCGTGACCGGATGATCTTCAACATGACCGAGGCCGAGTGGGACGCCGTGATCGACGTCCACCTCAAAGGCACGTTTACCGTCGTCAAGCATGCCGGAATCCTGTTCCGCCAGCAGCGCTCAGGCCGCGTGATCACCTTTTCCTCCGGCAGCGGACTGACCGGCAGCCCCGGCCAGGCGAACTACGGCGCGGCCAAGGCCGGAATCGCCGGCTTCACCAAGGTCGTCGCCCGAGACCTGGGTCGATACGGCGCAACCGCAAACGCCATCTCACCGGCGGCGCAGACCCGCATGATCGCCACCATCCCGGACGCCCGCCCGGACCGAGCCTCCCTTAATCTGGGGATGGGCAACCACCTGGCGCGCGGAGCGGGAGACGCAGAGGACATCGCGCCCTTCGTCTCCTATCTGGCTTCTGACTACGCCGCGGACGTCAACGGCCAGCACTTCTACGTGTCCGGCGGCACCGTCGCCCTCTGGTCGCAGCCGCGACCGGCGCGCACGATCTTCAACCCGGGCGGTGAGTGGACGACCGATCAGCTGCAGGACCTGGTCCCGAAGCACATCGTCCAGGGCCTCACTCTGGAGCCTGCGAAGTTCTAATCAACCAACAACACTGAATTTCCAGATACGTCTAGGTACTTTTAAGAGGAACAGATAAAAATGACAGAAGAAAACAGCGCGAGGCTAGACGGCAAAGTCGCCATCGTTACAGGCGGTGGCAGGGGCATCGGACGGGGAGTTGTACTGAAGCTCGCCAGTCTGGGCGCACGCGTAGTCGTTAACGACATCGGTGCATCGCTCGAAGGCGAAGGTCTCGACAACACACCTGCCCAGCAGGTTGTGAACGAGGTCGGAGAAAACGGCGGCCAGGCCGTTGCCAACTACGGAGACGTGACGAAGTTCGCAACCGGAGATGAGCTGGTTCAGCAGGCGCTGGACGAGTTCGGACGCCTGGACATCGTCATCACACCCGCCGGCATCCTGCGGGACCGCATGGTGTTCAACATGACCGAAGGGGAGTGGGACGCCGTCATAGCGGTCCACCTCAAGGGCACGTTTAACGTCGTAAGGCCGGCCAGCATCCTGTTCCGCCAGCAGAAAAGCGGACGCATCATCACCTTCAGCTCTGTATCGGGGCTGTTTGGCGCATCTGGACAGGCCAACTACGGAGCAGCGAAAGACGGCCTCGCCGGGTTCACCCGGGTGGTCGCCCGTGATCTCGCCAAATACGGCGTCACGGCAAACTCCATCTCACCGGGTGGAGATACCCGGATGACGGCGAGCGTGCCGGACACTACACGTGCGATGCGACAGGAAGGCAAGATGCAGCCGCCGACGGGCGTGCTCACGCGTGCCCCGGAGCATGTGGCGCCGATGGTGGCGTGGCTGGCCTCTGACGCCGCACAACACGTCTCAGGACACGTATTCCACTGCACGGGCAACATCATCAGCCTGTTCACAGACCCGTACCCGGTGAAGTCCATCCACAAGGACGGCCGGTGGACGGTCAAGGAGATCGCAGCGGTCTTCCCGAGCACACTTGGCATGGACTTGATCAACCCGCAGCGTGCAACGCCGCCGAGGGATCGCTCGGCGTCCTGATCGGGCTAGTTGCACGAATAAGGCTTTAAAAGAGACGCCGCCGGACGAATATCGGCGGCGCCTTTTTGTTGTCTGTGGTGGAGGGCGGACGCGTGAACGGGCTTAAACCGATCAAGCGGGAAACACAGGACCGGGAACCTAGTTGAGGTCGGTTGCTCCCTTTGATCCGGAAGTTCCAGACACCTGGGAACCGTCATACTCCGGCTCCTCCTGTACTTCGGGCGAGCCGCCAAAAGCCTCGAACCAAGTTTCGCTGAAGACCTCCATCTTGAGGAAGTCCCTACGATCTCGATGCACCGGTTCCAGGTCAGTGAACCCGGCCTTCCTGAACGACTTCTGAGCGCGTTCGTTGTGGGCGAGCGTGTGAAGGTAAACCCGTTGGAGGGCTGCCTCCTCAAAGATTGCCCGCAACATCGTCAACACGGCGTCCGTCCCGTAGCCGCGGCTCCAGTAGTCACGATTCCCGATCATGATGCCAAGTTCGCACTGGCTCTTGGAGCGATCGATGTCGTAGTACATCGCGTTGCCGATGTGTACACCTTCATTAGTCTCCATGGCGTACCTGACGGACCATGGTGACGGGTAGTTGATCTCATCCCGGTAGTGTCGGCCGTACTCGTCCAGCGAAAGACGTATCGGCGTTGTCGCGTCAAGTTCAGCCAGTTCCGGGTCAGACCGCCACGAATAGTCGCGATCTACGTCGCTGAACCGTTTTGCGCGCAAAACGACAAGGTCACCCACGAGCCGTTCACTCGGGGGTCTGGACGGTGCGCTGCTCTTCCGCCATGGGAAGAGCTTTCTCCACGATTCGTGACTCATTCTTAAAAGTAAGCTGCTCCATCGCCTGTTTCACCGGAACCCATTCGACGAGGTCAAACTCCTCATCGTGCCGTCCGGTGTCGCCGCCGATGGCCGACATCAAATAAAAGTAGACAACTTTTTCATAAATAATGCCGTCTCGCCCGAAAGAGTATCGGTTTTCGCCCACGGATGGGCCGGATACAACCTCTAATCCGGACTCTTCTGTCACTTCACGCCGCGCAGTCTCCTCAATTGACTCCCCTTCCTCGGGCGTTCCTTTTGGCAACGTCCAGAGGTTTTCGCTCTGCCGATAACAGAGCACCACCTCGAACCCGGTTGTGGTGTGTCGCAGCACCACGCCTCCGGCGGAAATCGCACGTCTGGTCGCGAATTTTTTCGACGAAGTTGAAGAAATTGGCCTGAGTCTCCCTCTCGGTCACCGGGATAACGGATCTGGAAATACTGATTCGGGTCACCAATTGACCCTGAACAGGTCGGGATCACATGTGACGGTGAATATCCTACGGGCAATCAGATTCGTTCGTATTGAACCTGATTTCACCCTCCCTGACGACGACCATTGACCACACACGCCCCCTCAGCGAGCGCAGTTTCAGCCATGCGCCAGGCCCGGAACCTTCGTGCCATTTTTCACGTACGGAATGGGGCTAAAATACGCTCGGTCGATTTTGCTAATCGTAATTCCGACCAAGCTAATCCTTGACGGAGACCGACTCACACAGTCACGGATCGAGTACGAAAACTACGAATATAGCGTAACAACTGTGAATGGGCGATCCTTTGTACGCGTCTGGAAATATAGGCATTACGAAATTCGTAACCTGACATAAATTTCGAACCAAACCAGGAATCGCTTTGGAGGCGTCCGAGCGTAAGACTTCGAACTGCTCCCCGAGCCTCGAAAGTAACTAATAAAAGAGGTAAACACCTCGTCGGCAATCCATTCGGAATCTTTCGAGTGAAGCTCGCCGTGTCCTTGAACCCCTGAAATGGGGATGATGGAGGAACCCTTGGGTAAAACCGATCTGGTAGTACGTTTCGCCGGTGAAGCCGGTGTCGTAACCTCGGCCGAATCGCTTGCAGCCACAGCCGCGCAGGCAGGCTATCACGTTCAAACGTACGCCACATTTCCGTCGCAGATTCTGGGCGGTCCGGTCCACACACAGGTCCACATATCGACCACTCCGACCTTAAGCGATGGTGACGATATCGACGTCCTGGTCGCCTTCAGTGAGGATGCCTTCAACAGCCACAAGGACGCTCTCGTCCCCGATGGGGTGATCATCTACAACTCCGGCGAGTTTGATCCGCCGGATGGATCGAACAGCTTCGGTCTTCCCTTTGACGAGATCGCTAAAGAGGTTGGCAACGCGCGGGCCTCCAACATGGTGGTGCTGGGGGCAATCGCCCCTCTCGCCAACTTCCCGCTTGAAGCGCTCAAAGCGTACGTCACCAAGCGATTCACGCGTGGGCGTCCGGGTGATGAGCAGATCGTAGAGGCCAACAGCAAGGCACTAGATCGCGGCGCTGAAGCGGCCGAAAAAAGCGGCTTCTCCCTCGCCGAACTGGACCCACCGATTCGACCCGACTACGACCAGATCATGATCTCCGGCAACGCCGCAATCGCGGTAGGCGCGGTCCAGGTCGGACTCGATTTTTACGTCGGCTACCCGATCTCTCCTGCCACGACCATCCTCGTCTGGATGGAACAAAATCTCGTCGGCGAAGACCGCTTCGCATACCAGGTCAGTTCTGAGATCGAGGCGATCAGCACCATCATCGGCGCCGGCTATAACGGCCGGAAGGCCATGACCGCCACGGCGGGACCGGGCATCGCACTGATGAGCGAGGGACTCGGATTCGCATGGATGGCCGAAATCCCATGTGTCGTCGTCGACGTCCAGCGCGGCGGTCCGGCCACAGGGCTCCCGACCAAGACAGAACAATCTGATCTGTTCGCCTGCATGTACCCTGCACACGGGGATGTCCGAATGCCGATCATCGCCCCGGGATCGGTAGAAGAGTGCTTCTACGCAGGAGCGCTCGCCGTAACCTGGGCGGAACGATACCAGGGTCCGGTAATTCTGATGAGCGAGATGCAGATGGCTGAACGCTCCCAGAACATCCCGAAACCCGATCTCTCCAAGGTCATAGCCACATCCCGAGATGTCTACACGGGCGACAACGGCTACCAGCGGTACGATGCGCACGAGCTCGGCCCGATGCCCCTCCCAGGGGGACCGGGCGCTTACGTAGCCAACGCCAGCGAGCACGACGGCATGGGCGACTCAACGCACCTGCCGATTCGTCACATCCGCGGCATGGAACGCAGGTTTGGCAAATTGAAGCTGTTGAACGACGGCCCGTATGAGATAGAAAACCCGGACGCTGCGATCGCGGTCATGCCGTGGGGCGGCTCCAAGGGAACGGTGAGGGAGGCGTACCTGCAACTTCGGGACGAAGGCGTGGACCTCGGCTGGCTTTACACCATGACTCTCCACCCCTTGCCGGAAGCGATCACAGAAGAGCTTGGCCGTAAAGAGCTGGTGATCATTCCGGAACTTAACTACCAGGGCCAGTGGAGCCGTCTCCTCCGATCAGACGGTTACAAAGCAACCTCCATCACCCAGTACACCGGCCTTCCTTTCAAGGTCCGGGACCTGGTTGAACAGATCAAGCAGTCGATAGAGGCGCACAAAGGCGGTAAAGTACTCGTATGAGTGATCGAAATCCTGAATATGACTTCAAGTGGTGCCCCGGCTGTGGCGATTTCGGCGTGCGACGTGCGCTTGAATGGGCCATGGAAGCGTGGTCCGAAAAGACCGAGACACCGATGTCCAACAGCGTCATCGTTGCCGGGATTGGCTGTTCGGGAAACATGGTCCACCTTGTCGAGGGTGAGCAACCATTTGGCATACACGGGATCCACGGCCGCACCCTGCCCGTCGCGTTTGGCGTCAAACAGGCTCGGCCTGAGACCAACACAGTTATTGTGGCCGGAGACGGCGACTTCCTGAGCATCGGTGCCGAGCATATCGGCCCGGCGGCCCAGCGCAATCTGGACATCACCTGCGTGATCATGGACAACGGCGTGTACGGCCTCACCAAGGGCCAGGCGTCGCCGACGACCGAGTTCGGTGTGATGACTAGCTCCACCCCGTTTGGCAAGCTTGAGGCGGCGATGAAGCCATTTGAGCAGTACCTTGCGCACGGAGTGACCTTCATAGGATCTCACTACTCCAGCCGTCCTCGTGACCTCGCCAAACTCATCTCAGAAGCCATGGATCACAGGGGCTTCTCGATCGTTCACGTCCAGTCGCCGTGCACGACGTACAACGACACGTTCGATTTCTTGAAGGGCAACAAGAAACTCGGGATCGCTCCTGCCGTGTACAAGGTTCCGGAAGATCACGACCCGACGGACAAGAGGGCGGCCGAGGAGATGGCGCGGGCGCCGGGCGTCCCGCTCGGAGTCATCTATAAAGAAGAGCGACCGACGCTGGAAGACCTTCAGAACGAATTGCGCAAGAAGGCACGCTCCCGCACTGCGGCGGAGATGGTGGACACCTACACCCTGTAAGCAGTCCGGGTGGAACGTAGTTCCAGGTAATCATAAAGAGGGGGCGGTCTCAGACCGCCCCCTCTTTAATTAACGCGATGTATGAAGGGGATCAATCAGATCGCTGTTTGACGTAATCGTTCAGCATGTCCCGGAGCGCCACCCGGCCTCGATGCAACCGGGCCTTCAGCGCGGAGATCGAGACATCCAGGATCTCGGCGGCCTCGGTGTTTGACAATCCCTGCACATCACGGAGCACGACGGCCGTGCGCAGGTCCTCAGGCAACAGCGCGATCTTTGATTTGATCTCGCGGCTCAGCTCTGAGTTCAGCGCCGCCTTATCGGGTGTGTCTTCCCAGTCCGCAACGTTATGTTCCTGATAAGAGTCTTCGGGAGCGGTTTGCTGAATCCGCCGCTTATCCTTGCGGATCCGCATCAGCGCAGCGTTCACCGTGATCCGGTAAAGCCACGTCGTTACCTGGGCGTCGCCTCGAAACCGATCTTTAGCCCGGTAGGCGGATATGAATGCGTCCTGGACCACGTCGTCGTCGTCTTCCGGGGAGATCATCCGGTATGCGACGTTATAAACGAAGCTGGAGTAGTTCTCGACTACCTCAGCAAACTGTTTTTCGTTCATGTGTGGGACAACAACGTATTCGAGACTCTCGTAATTCTGTGGGGCCGCCATCGACGGCCTGGCCGGTTAGACTCTCGATGATATCTGTGATTGAGTTTAGCTTGCGACCCGCGTGTCGCACCACGCTGGTGAATCTATCCATGCCGTCGTAGCATCATATTCTGTACACAGCTGACAGGAACCCCCTCAACTCTGGGTGGGATAAACCATGTTGGAAGTGCGCACCGGCAGCGTCCGGGTGAAATTTCTAGTGACTACGGAGATAACGGTTCATGATGTCTGGTGGTTCCTGGTTTTCCAGGTTCCGTCGCAAGGGAAATGATTCTGGCTCGGCCGGCATGCTCCCATGTGACGAACTTCGAGAGAACGGATCGGACTATATAGACGGCGAGTGTGAAGAAGAGATCCACTCGCGGATCATGGAGCATCTTGGGCTGTGCAGCGATTGCGACGGCTGGCTCAAGTCGTTGGCGATGACAGTAGGTTTGATGCACGACACGCCGAAGGTGGAAGTGCCGGAATCCACGATGGAACGCATACGAGCGATATCACGCTCCAAGTAAAGCGAGCGACTCCTGGAAGTAGGAATCCCCTGGTCAGGCGGGAGCTGAAGGCCCCGGCGTCCGGGGGATTTTCGCGTCCGAATGTTCGCCGTCCAGAACCTCGTCGAGGACTTCGATCCGTACCGCGCCCGGCATCCGGCGATGGTATACGTAACTGTGCAAAAGGATCGACATTGCGATAAACGTCATACCTGCCACCGTCGCTACGCTCATCCCGGTGTCGGTCACCGCGGCGAGGACGTTCAGGGTTCCGAACCCTATGATGCCTCCCCATGCGGAAGGGTGGGCGACTCGGTGCTTTATGACCAGCGCAATGATGATTCCGACCAGGACCGGCACAAGTGTCCCGGCCGGTGAAATGGCGATCATCACACCAACAGCCGTTATGACACCATCGCCACCGCGGAATCGCGTTAGGGGCGAATTCCAGTGGCCCATGATCGCGGCCACAGCCGGCAGTAGCAGCCAGCTACCCTCAAGCCCGACCCATACGGCGATCATGATCGCCAGAGCGCCCTTGCCCGCGTCCACAAGACCTACGACCAGGGCGGGGACGGCTCCAACTTCTCGAAATACGTTCGTGGCGCCGGCCTGCTTTGTTCCGACGGCGAAAATCCGGACGCCTCGTGATCTGGACACTATCCACGCTATCGGGATAGAGCCGAGGAAGAAAGCGATGCTGGCCGCCAAGACCAGATCAGCAAGTGTGAGGGCGTCTGTCATGAGGATCGGAGTATATATAGCGCTGAGCGGTCCGTCACGGTTATCCAGCTGCTAGCCGTGTGTACTATCCGCAACAAACTACTCATTAGGCGTCGGTTACCACCTGGTACGGAGCGGCGCCGGTTCCCCCCTCAATCTCGTCACGCTCGGCCTGAGTGAGGAATTTTGACGGACACTTGATCACCAGATGCTCCGTCACAAATACGCCCTCTTCCGTGTATCGGCCTTCGAGGTCGATCACCGAGTGCGGGTTGAAGAACACTTGTCCGATCTCCCCCGAGTAGTCAACGTCAAGGGTGTCGCCGGCATCGTCACGGATCTCAAAACGAGCGTCCCGGCCGTTTGGCTGCCTGACGAAAGACTCCTCAACCAGTTTTCCGGAGAGTCGTATGAACTTGTCCGGCGCCGTAGGTCCGCCGGCCTCGATCTCGGAGACAGACAGGTAGTAAACAGTGGCGTTATCGAACGTGGTGAATATGAAGTATCCGAGCGCGCCAACAAACAGCACCAGCGCCACCGCGATCTTCATGCGAGGTGTGAACAACGTCGTTGCCGTCGCCGAGGGGTTCGCTGACTCCGGTGTGGGATCGTCTGACTGTTCATCCGAGATCGGATCGTTGTACTTGTTCATGTGTCGTTTACTCTAACCGGCCAGACTGGCTTTGTGGTCCGCGCCAAAAACCTGGCCCTTGAGAGCGTCGATCTCCCTTGCGAGATCGTTCTGCTTTCGGGACACGATAAATATGTAGCCGAAGAACCCGGCCCACGTCACAAGATAGATGGCGAACAAGAACCCCAGGCTCCGTTCAAGATCACCCTGCTCCCGGTCCACCACGGCGGTCGCGATGCCGTCCTTCACGGTGACAGTGACGGGGGAGAACCGTTCCCTCTGGTCCGTGATACGCAGCAGTGACTCGGCCGGGTCCTCTCCGAGTGTTGATACCCAGCGATCTCCGGATGCGTTCTCCAACCCGAAGCTGGTGGAGTCGTTTATCGACACCTCTACAAGCTCGCCGTCCTTCGTCGAGAGGACGAATCCGACCAGCTTTGTGTCCTGGTTCACCTGGATGACGGTGATCACACCGCTCGTATTGCCGTCTGACGCCGCGCTTGATGCTGTTGCGGACTGTGCCATTGCGGTCCCCGGGATGGCCAGAGGTATAGAGAACAATGTGAGCACTACCAGAAGGGTGACGATGATTTTGCGCATTGGTAATTAAGCGCCTCCGGCCGGGGCGCTGCTGATTGGTTCCGCGGTGTCTATAGATGAAGAAATTGTTGGAGGTGGCTGGAGCGATATGGCTCGACGAAGCGCCATCACTTCGTCTTCCTGTTTTCGCAATCGGTATCGCTCGCTGGCGACGTAGGCGAAAAGTACTGAAAAGGTCAGTGTGGCGACCGTCAACGTCAGGCCTATCGGGCCATCAACGCTGCTGTCCGACTCCGACAGCGGCCCGACCACGGCAGATGGGTGAGCGCGCTCCCAGAGCTGCGCCCCGTAATAGATGATCGGTGTGTCGATCGCGCCCATCAGGCCGATGATCGCAGCCAGACGCCGACGCTGTTCTCCCGGAGGGAAGTAGGACCGGAACATCAGATACGCCACGTAGATGAAGAACAGGATCAGCGTAGTGGTCAGCTTCGCTTCGCCGGTCCACCAGACGCCCCATACCGGCTTCGCCCACACCATGCCGGTGATGAGCATCAACGCTGCGAAGATAACGCCCGTCTCTGCACCCGCCACGGCGAGCCGGTCCCACTTCTCGTCGCGCGTCTTCAGATAAGCGACGCTGGCGACCGCGACCAGGACGATTGCGACCATAGCGATCCAAGCAACCGGGACGTGGAAGTAAAGGGATCTCTGGATGTTGCCCTGGTTAATCTCGGTCGGCACCCAGAGAAAAATCATCCAGAGGGTCAGGGCCATGAGGGCTGCGGTAACACCGAGCCAGATCAAACGTATTTTAGGAAGGGCCATCATCGCTCGTTTTTGCTTCGCCCGTGCATCAAATAAGACTGTGTGCAGTCTATCACGAGCGCGCCTCCACTCCATCGCGATGTCATTGAATATCGGCCAGTCAACGCCATCTTGTCCCGATAACGGCCGATCAACTACAAGGTAATAAAAATAGCCGCTCGGCCGGGCAAATAGCGCCCGGCAGGGATAGCTGCCCAGCCGGGTCCGCCCGGCAGGGCCTACTCCTCCAGCACGTACTGGAAGAGGACTGCAGAGGCGATAACGAAGATCACATCGAACAAGATCGCTAGTTGCAACCAGTCGCTGAAATCGGCCCAGCTACCGCCGTTTACGACCACCGAGGTCGATTCCACAGCCGCCATGATTAATGGGATCGATGTCGGAAGAAACAGCAGGGGCAGCATGATCTCCCGCGATCGCACCCTGACCGACACCGCAGCGAACGCCGTCCCGACAGCAGAGAAACCGATGCTCGCAAGCAACGCGATCACGATCGTCTCGATCTGCAACACGCTGATGTTGAACAGCGCCTCGAACACCGGGAATATCACAATCTCTGCGATGGTGATGAAGATGAAGTTGCCGAGTACCTTGCCGAAGAAGATCAGTTCGCGGCTCACCGGCGTGAGCATCAGGCCATCCAGCGTGCTGCCCTCCGCCTCCGTCGCGAACGATCGGTTGAGGCCGAGCACCCCGGCAAACGCCACCGCCGCCCAGAGCACGCCCGGGCCGACGTCACGGGAACGAGATGGCGTGAGCTCAATGGCAAACGTGAAGATGGTGATGACGAGCAACGCGAACACGACGATGGCGAGCACGATGTCCCGCGACCGCAGTTCCAACAGCAGATCCTTGCGAGCCAGTGTCCACACCGTTCCCAGCGATGCCAGCATCAGGCGCCACCCGGTCCGATTAACGAAGGACCGCCGTATAGGTCTGTTACGTCTTCCGGCTTCACCTGTGAAGATGGTCGATCCAGCGCAATACGGCCGCCCGAGAGCACAAACACCCGGTCCGACCCGGCGATTCCTCGCTCTATCGAGTGGGTAGTCATCAAAACCGCGCGACCGGCGGCCCGGTGCTCGGCGATCACACCGTCCAAGATCAGGCGCGCCGGCTCATCCAGACCGGTCTCCGCTTCGTCCAACAGCAAAATCCTCGGCTTGTGTATGAGCGCCCGGGCAAGCGCCGCCCGTTTCTGAAATCCGTGCGACAGCTCCCGAACACGCTGATCCAACCTCGGCGTCAGCCCCATGCGGGCCGCCATCTCATCGACGCGTTCGGTAAGCCCCGGGACCCTGAACATCTTGCCGAAAAACGTCAGGTTCTCCTTTACCGTCAGGTCGCCGTAGAGCATCGGCGAATGTAGGACGGCCCCGAGCGACAGCCGGGCGACCTCGGCCTGCTTTGACAGATCACTGCCGTAAATAGAAATGCTGCCGTGATCTGGCCGAGTCAGGGTTGCCAGCACACGGAGCAGGGTGGACTTGCCGACTCCGTTTGCGCCGAATATCGCTACCACTTCGCCATCGCGAACGGTCATGTCCAGGCCGCGTAGAACGGCCGCATTACCGAACGACTTCTCCAGCTGGGTCGCTTCGATAGCGATCACGCCCGGCCCTGGAAACTTAATTTCTGGAGCCTCCTGTGTGGGAGAGGTCATGCGGACGGGAGATTGTGGTGGTCAAGCAGATCTGGATGCACGCCGTACATCGGCGCATGTCTACGTCCCGCTCGCAACGTAACGACCGGCACCAGAAGCCTCTCGCCAATTCGCACGTCACCGGGCGCGTCAGTGAACTTGAATGACCCCTCCTCGATACGCATCACGCTCACATCAGCCTCCGCCCCCACCTTGAGCGTCCCGAACTGGTCGCCGCGACCGACCGCATTCGCAGGTGCAGAAGTGGCAAGCCGGACAACCTCGTCCAGCGACAAGCCTAGGTGAAGGAACTTGGAGAGAGTTGTGGCAAGGTCGTACACCGGGCCCCGGACGTTGTAGCGATGGACATCGCTCGAAACCGTCTCCGGCATGAAGCCCTGTTCCATCGCCGCCTCTGCCACGCGGAATCCAAAGCTACCCGCACCGTGACCGACGTCAAATACGACGCCACGCGCACGCGCTTCGATCGCAGCGGCCACAACTTTTCCGGCGTCGGTGATGATGCCCGGAGGATTCGCCGTGAAGCTGTGGGTGACGATGTCTCCACCACGAAGCTTGCCGAGAATCTCCTCGATATCGTGGCTCGTTCCGCCGATGTGGATCATGACGGGCATGTCCAGGTAATCCGCCGCCTCGATAGCCCGGTCAAGCGCCACAAGATCGTTTTTCCCGACAATGCCCTCGGTCAGTCGGACCTTCACGCCGACGATCACATCTGAGTGAAGCTTTGCCGCCTCAACCGCCTTGTCCACGCGCGCCCAGCGGATGTCTTCCAACTCTCCGATCTCGTTGTCGAGCTGGCCCATCCCCGAGATATGAAGAAAAGCCAGCGTTCGGGCGTCCACACGGTCGATCACGTAGCGCCGGAATCCGGCCATCGTGTTCGCACCTGCCGACCCCGCATCGATGATCGTCGTGGCGCCTCGAGACAGCGAGTGGGCGTCGGCGTCGATCGCAAGATGGGCAACGCCCCACCACACATGGACGTGAAGATCCACGAGTCCCGGCAACACCAACAGATCGTCGGCTTCGATCACATCGTGCGTGTCGTTATCGGAGACATGCACTTCGACGGCGACAATACGCCCTCCGGCAATCGCGACGTCGCGATTCGCGTGCAGATCCTGAGAAGGATCTACAACTGTCCCATTCTTGATAACAAGGTCGTAAGTCAAGAGGCGCTCTCTGAATTGTGTGTCCGGCCTGAGAAAAATCACGAAAACGCTTGTCGCGCCACGGAATTAAGATACGACCGTACCAAAGGCGACAACCATCATCGGCCCGCGCGCTCCTACCGGCAACCGGGGAGCAGCCCCGTAGTCATGCACAAAGGAGAAAATATGCCTCCGATCATTGATAACGGCGAAGTCATTCTCGTCGGCGAGAACTCGTTCATAAGGCTCAGTCGTGACGGAGGTGAGACAGTTACCGAGCGCGCGAGCCACTGGCGCGTTTTATGGACGCCGGCCGGCCCGGGTCATGTGCTGTTTTACGAAAGCGAGATGACCGGCGGCGAGGTACGGGTCTACAGCGATAACATCGCCCTCGCCCGCTTTCTTCAGGAGAATATTCAGGGTTACTTGTACCCGCCGCACGCCAATACGGAACTGCCCGTCCACAACGCCGGGTTTGATCGAGAAGGCGACGCCCGCTCTTACTCCACCGAACTGATCTCGACCGAGACAGAAGACATCTCACTAGCCTGGACGGACCTCCAACCCGCGTTCGTGATGCACATGCCCGGCGGAACCGGAGAAGGCCAGATCCCGCTGAGTGCATGGACAACATTCGTGCAGGCTAACGAAACCAGGATTACGTTCGATGGTGAGTTCGCAGGCGACGAGCCTTATGAAGAAAACCGCTTCGGCCGACCAACCAGCAGCGCCGTCCTGGCATGGGCCGAGACCTGGTCCAGGATCGCTGAATAATCCCGGCTACCTGTATTCAGAACGCGAGAAAGTGATCAAAATGCTCAACCCGTTCTCAATCGAAATACCTCTAGAAAAAGTGATCGCACCGATCCTGCCGCTGCCCTGGTGATGAGTGATCCCGGCTGTGCTCTCGTCGATCGGTACCGCATCGGCGGGCGTAGCCATGGCACCCGCGTTGCGGTTGCTCACGTTTCCATTGCTATTGCTTACGATCGCGATGCTCGGCAGCGGCTGGCGTCTTGAGTTGAAGGCAACCGGGCATTTCCGCGGCTTATGGGCCGAAAGAAGCCGAATGGTGTTGCTCGCCTCGACGGTTATTTCCGTAGCCGTTTGGGGCATGCGTTTCGGCGGATTGCTGGGCCCGACTCCGTTTTAGCTGATCTTTCGTCTAACCGCCTACAGACCGAACCACCCGGCCCGCTCGCACGCCGGTCGGCTTGCCGTTCTCCAGCGCAACCTGTCCGTTGACCACCACCGCGTCGATCCCCGTCGTGTACTGGTGCGGCTCCGTAAAAGTAGCCGTGTCCTGGACCGTGTCCGGGTCGAACACCACGAGATCAGCGAAACATCCAGGCGCCACGTGTCCTCGACGGGTCAGCTGCAACCGAGACGCCGGCAATGCGCACATCTTGCGTACCGCTTCTTCAAGTGAGACGAGGTTCTTGTCCCGCCGCATCTCGGACAGAAACCGCGGAAACGTCCCGTACGAACGGGGGTGAGGCTTGCCAGCAGACAGCGGACCCTCAGACCGTACCGAGTTCCCGTCCGATGCGACCGCAATGAACGGGTCACGGGCGATCAGATCCACATCATCCTCACGTAGAGAGAACTGGACGATAGCCGCATCTCCGGCTTCGTAAAGCCTGATTACGGCCTCGGCCGGGTCACATCCCATGTCGTCAGCGATCTCGTCCAGTCGTTGTCCCTCACGGCTGCGGTCTGGACCGTACGCCGCCATCAAGACACGATCCGGCGAGCCCATGAAACTCTTGATATTCCAGTCGATCCCTTCCCTGAGACGGGTACGGAGATCGGAATCTTCCATGATCTCTAGAGTTGTGGTTCGCCCACCCGCGAGCGCCCAACGCGGGAACACTCCACCGGTTAACGACGTGCTCGAGGCTATATACGGGTACTGATCGCCCGCCACATCGATCCCCTCGCGCCGGGCACGCGCCTGCAACTCAAGGACTTCCTCGGCCCGGCCCCACGTCAGTGGCCCCTTGACCTTCACGTGCGACATCTGAATGCGGCCGCCGGTACGTCGTCCGATCTCGATCGCTTCATTCACGGCGACATGCAACCCGACGCTGTCGTTTGATTCGGACCGGATGTGGCTTGAGTACAGCACCCCGCGTGAGGCAGCCTCCTGCGCCAACTCCACCACCTCGTCTGTGAGCGAATAGCTGCCCGGCGCGTAGAACAGTCCCGTGGCGAACCCCATCGCCCCGGCCTCTATGCTTTCCGCAACCAGCCGCTTCATGTGTTCGAGTTCTTCTAGCGAGGGCGCACGGGCGTCCATCCCAAGGACGTTGGTGCGCACCGTGCCGTGGCCCACCTGAAACGCCTGGTTGATCACGCCCTTCGCCTTCTCCTGAGCGTCGAGATATCCGGCGAAATCGGTCCAATCAGGGGTGAACTCGGCCCCGGCGGTGAAGAAACGATTTTCCAGCGCTTCACGTGCCGCCTCAGATTGCAGCGGGGCACACGGACTCATGCCGCAGTTACCGTTCAACTCCAGCGTCACGCCCTGCGTTAGCTTGGAGTCGGCGAGGGGATCGATCAAGAACGACATGTCACTGTGGCAGTGGAGGTCGATGAACCCTGGAGTTACCACGCGACCCGTGGCGTCGATGGTTTGGGCCGCTTCGCCATCGAAACTGCCGACGACCGTGATGCTGTCGCCCGTCACCCCTACGTCGGCGGCGTAACCGGGCGCGCCCGTTCCATCGATAACGGTCCCGTTCTTAATCAACAGGTCAAACATTCACCAATTCCTCGGATTAATCTTGGAGATTCGTGACGAGCTGGGCGGTTGACGGCTTTCATTGCTCCAAAAACGATCGCGTATCTGAGATTGCGGCCAGTCTAAGTCCGACCGCTGGCGACGTGACAATTGGAGAAGTACACTCGCTCCGCCCATTTACATTCCGTAACACAACCACGTTTCCGACATTAAGGCCCCACGGGGCCCTGGGAGAACACGAATGAAATTTGTCAGGTACTCGGCCGGAGGCCACGCCACATACGGAATCCTTGACGGGGACACCGTAATTGAAATCTCCGGCCCGCCGACCGGACGGTACACCGAGACCGGCGCCAGCGCACCCCTTTCTTCGGTCCAACTGCTCGCTCCGATCATCCCCGGCGACGTGTACGCAATGGCCGTGAACTTCAAGTCACACACAGGCGGAGCGCCTGCGCCGACCCAGCCTGAGCCATTCCTCAAACCTGCAAGTTCTATCTGCGGAACTGATAGCACGATCACCCTCCCGGCCAACGCTGGCAAGGTGGACGAAGAGGGCGAGATGGTGGTCGTAATCGGCCGCCGAATGCGCAACGTCTCCGTTGAAGACGCCCTGAGCTACGTGATCGGCTACACAATCGGCCACGACATCAGCGCACGAGAGTGGCAGGCCGGAGACACTTCATGGTGGCGCGCTAAGGGAAGTGACAGCTTCTCGCCCATCGGCCCCTTCATCGAAACCGACTATGACCCGAACGGCAAGAATATCGTGGTCACCGTAAATGGCGAAGAGGTCCAGAACTGCAACACAGAAGAGATGATCTTCAACACTCAGGAATGCCTGTCCTTCATCTCCCGGACCAATACGCTGGAGCCGGGAGATATCGTCTTCACAGGAACGTCCGGCGTGACATCCCGCCTTCAGAGCGGCGACGACCTGGTAACGAAGATTGACGGCCTCGGGGAGCTCCACAATACGATTTCTGACTAATCCAGACATCGTGATAGCCGTTTGACAACGCACAACACGGCACGCGAAAAGGCCGCACCGGACTACCCGGTGCGGCCTTTTCTATCTATCGGTTAGCTGATACTAGCCCAGTCGCTCAAGAAGAGATCGTGTCCGCCAGTCCACCGACCGTCAGCCAGTAGAAGATCAGGTACGCGCCCGCAAGCAACAGCAGTACCGCCGATGCCGGTTGCACATACGGCATCGCCTTTCGCACCCACTTGATCATGACGCCCTGGAAAAGGGCAACGCTGAGCGTCAGTACGGCAAACAGCGTCGCCATGCCCAGCGCGTACGAGACGAACTGCGATGCGCCAAACAGGAAACTCCCGGTCGCTGAACTCGCCACCACTGCCAGGAAGAGCGGGAGCGTACAACCGAGCGACGCTACGGCGTAGCTAACGCCGAATAAGAAGTAGCCGATGAGAGTCGTGTCCCGGGGGTCGCCGATCTTCGCCCCCGTGCTCTGGGCGAAGCTGTTGTACAACTTTCCGCCCGCAAGAACGTACGCCGCCGTGCCACCCATGACGATGCCGATGCCGAGTCCGATCCAGTCGAAATACTGCACGATCGACGTCGTAACCGAAGTGACCACAACACCGACGATGCCAAACAAAAGAATGAAGCCGAGACCGACCGCAACGCTCACCGTACCGGCCCGGGCCATCCTTCGATCCAGCCGGACCGACTCGTCCCCGTTGTCGGTGCCTATGTAAAGACCCAGATAGGCGGGCAGCATCACAAATCCGCAGGGATTGACCGTTGCGACCATGCCAACGGTGAATGCGAAGCCAAGTGGAAGCAGACTGCTGAGGCTGTCTACCTGGCCCTCAGATTGGCCCTGTAGACTGAGCACGTTCGATGTGACGAACCCACCATCACGCCAGATGAATCCGGCGGCCGTCGCAAATCCGAGAACGCCTGCTGTGAGCAACACGGGCCAGAGGTAACTTCTCCAGACTGACGGTTGATTAAGTGCGATCGCTTCCATTTAATGTTCCAACTCTAACTTCCTTCTCGTCATGAGGGCTGCCGGCCGGTGGCCCGTGCGATTTGAAGCTACTTACTGATTCTACGTTGAGAACCAGGTACCGGGATGCACGCGGAATGCGGGAAATCGCATAATCCAGACGACACTTTTCTGAGACTTCGTGTTCGACCCGGTGTGTACGTCTTGACCCTTCCTCTTACATCTCAGATGCGGAAGGGTCTGGAATCGACGCGCCATGGATTCCTCCTGTCGGTTGGAATGGCGGTTACGAACAAGGTGCCTGTAAGGCGAGCCCATCAAGAAGCGCCAATGCTCCCGGGGATGCCTGAGGAGCAAACTCGTGATCGTCCGTTAATTCGGGCGCACCTGGCGCTCGACGGCAAACGCACCTGGGAACTTTCAGCACATCTGCACGCCTGGTCGATAGATCCGATATGGCCGGTCGTCGCGGAAGACATCGGCCACGACGAGCCCGTCGTCGCGCGTGTTGGATCACCCTCGAACCCGGGAATTCCCTTCGAGATGCTTCAGTCGACGGGTGCGCGGCTCATTGCCATCGTCCCGGACGAAAGCGACGATTCCCTCATCTCCGCGGCCGCGGCGGGTGCGTGGGCTGTGGTGACGGAAACCGATGCCCACGTGACGCTCGCTGGCGTCGTTCGTGAGGTACATGAAGGACGGTGTCCCCTCCTTGAGGTGGCGGCTAAACGGACCGGGGTGGCGTTCGCCATTCTCGCCATGTTGCGAGAGGCGTGGAGTAAGAACTCCGCCTTAAGTTCGCCAAGCCCTCTCAGCGAGCGGGAGGTCCGCATGTTGAGGATGGTGTACGAGGGCATGACGAACAAAGTGATCGCGCAGCGCCTCACGCTGACCGAGCAGACCGTTAAAAATTACCTCTCCATGGTGTTTGAGAAGATGGGGACGCGCAGGCGTGCACAGGCGGCGACAAAGGCACTCGAGTATGGGTGGCTGCGGGAAGACGAAACACAGCCTGAACCGTAACCTCGCCGCTCCTTGTCTCGTGGTATGATTTAGCACCTCTTCCGGGAGTGGATTGCGAACGCATCTGCCCCGGTCGTTTTGTGCGCGCCCGTGAGCGTTTCACAGACAACCAGATGCTCCGGAGCAGCAACACTTACCGATGACGACTACACAAACTCCGGCGGATCAGAGCCCGCCAATTACCTTGCGCGGGCTGCTTGAAGCCGGCGCCCACTTCGGCCATCCAACCAAGCGGTGGCACCCGAAGATGAAGCCATACATCTTCACCGCCCGCAATAAAATCCACGTCTTTGATCTAGCAAAGACCATGGAAAAGCTTGATATCGCCGCTAACTTCATTGAGAAGACGGTCGGGGAAGGCGGGCAGGTGATGCTCGTCGGAACCAAAAAGCAGGCGCAAGAAGCAATCTCAGACGTCGGTTTGCAGACCTGCTCGCTGTACGTCAACCAGCGCTGGCTCGGCGGCATGCTGACCAACTTCCAGACCATCCAGAAGCGGATCGAATACCTGATCCGCCTGGAAGAAGAGATCGCACACGGAACCCTCCAGGCGGCGACCAAGCGCGAGGCGCAGAAAGCTGCAACAGAGGTCACCCGTCTCAACAAATTCCTGGGCGGCATCAAACAGATGACCACGCTGCCTCAGGTCCTATTCATCGTCGACATCGGAAAAGAAAATATTGCAGTTGCCGAGGCCAAGAGGCTCGGGATTCCGATCGTCGCCATCGTGGACACAAACTGCGACCCGACGGGCATCGACTACCCGATCCCCGCAAACGACGACGCAATTAGAAGCGTTCGCATCATTACGGAGCGCATCGGCAAGGCCATTGTCGACGGCAACGAGGCGCGCCAGGCGCGGATCGCGGAGCAGATGGCTCTCAATGCCGAGATAGAAGAACAGGAAGAGGCCGCACGTCGCGCCGCACAGGCGGAAGCCGCGGCTCGGCAAGCGATAGCGGAGGCCGCGAAGCGCGAGGCTGACGAGGTCGCCGCAGCCCAGGCCGCAGCGACAAAAGCAGCGGAATCTGCTGCTGAGGCCGACGCCCCTGCAACTGAGGCCACCACGGAAGCACCTGCGGCGGATGCACCCTCTGATGAAGCGTCCCTAGAGGCCCCAGAAGCCGCGACTCCTGAAGCCGAGGCAGCTCCAGAGGCATCAGAAGCCGCACCTGAGACCGAAGCGGAAGCTCCGGCAGCTGAGGAAACGACGGAGGCGGAAGCCGAGCCCGAGGTGGCTCCTGAGGCTACATCAGAGGAAGCCGAGGAGACTCCGGAAGCTCCGGCAGCTGAGGATACGACGGAGGCGGAGGCTGAGCCCGAGGTGGCTCCTGAGGCTACATCAGAGGAAGCCGAGGAGACTACAGAAGCTCCCGAAGCCGAGGCTTCAACTGAGACATCTGACGATGCAAAGGACGAGACCGTCGACAAGACGGCCGAGTAACAATCGATAACAACCTCGCCCGCCTGAGAGTGGACGGGCGAGGACGCAATTAACTGAACACAGAGGTCACAGGGTACTTGGACATCACAGCAGCAATGGTGAAGTCGCTTCGGGAGCTAACCGGGGCAGGGATCATGGACTCCAAACGCGCCCTCGAAGAGGCGGACGGAAACGAAAAAACCGCCATCGACCTCCTCAGGGAGAAGGGGCTTGCCTCCGCCGCAAAACGTGCGGGACGCGCAACGTCTGAAGGCGTCATCGAGAGTTACATCCACAGCGGCAACCGCGTAGGCGCTCTCGTACAACTCTCGTCCGAAACCGACTTCGTCGCCCGTACCGATGAGTTCAGCAAGCTGGCGAAGGAACTCGCCATGCAGGTGGCGGCGATGAACCCGAAATTCGTTGACCGGGATTCCGTCCCGGAAGACGCCGATGAAGTCTCTGACGATGAACTGCTCATGGAGCAGGCTTACATCCGCGACCCGGGACAGACAATCAGAGACCTTGTTAGTGCCCTCGCCGCCAAGACCGGCGAGAACGTCCACGTGGGCCGATTTGCCCGCTACGAACTCGGAGAGTAAAACCAACCGGGGCACAATAGACTTCATTCAGGATCTCATCCCAAACGTTTTCGGCCAGACAAATCCGGGGGGAGCCAGTGACGACGTATAAACGTGTCCTGCTCAAGTTGAGCGGTGAGTCGCTCAAAGGGGACCGTGAATTCGGCCTCGACCCGAACGCCCTCCGTTACGTGGCCGAACAGGTTACCGAAGCCGCTGATACAGGCCTCCAGATTGGCATAGTGGTCGGCGGCGGTAACATCTGGCGCGGCGCTGACTACGAAGCCGTAGGCATGGACCGCGCCACTGCTGACAACGCCGGCATGCTCGCCACGATCATCAACGCGCTGGCGGTACAGGACGCGCTGGAACGCAACGGTCTGGAGGTGCGCACGCAGACCGCCATCAGCATGTCGGCGATAGCAGAGCCGTACATCAGGCGTCGCGCCATCCGGCACTTTGAAAAAGGCCGGCTGGTGATATTTGCCGGTGGCACGGGCAGCCCCTATATGTCCACCGATACTGCGGCCGCGCTCAGAGCACTGGAAGTCGGCGCAGATGCGCTGTGGATGGCCAAGAACAACATAGACGGCATCTACACATCGGACCCAAACGTAGATAAATCAGCTTCCAAACTCGGCCACATGACTCATCTTGACGCTCTGCAACGCCGAGTTGGCGCGTTGGACGCAACTGCACTCTCCATGTGTATGGACAACGGACTGCCGATCGTTGTGTTTGACCTGTTCAGTCCGGGTAACCTCTTGCGGATACTGCGCGGGGAAGAGATCGGTACATTGATTTCGGATACCGTGCCTGTATAAGTCAAATAAGCGAAGATCGTTACCAGAAGGGCCGTACGCGGTTCAGTTCATCTAGACTGGCATAAACGAAGGGAATCGGGATGACCACGGAGATTCTTGAGGACGCTCGAAGGCGAATGCAGGGCGCGATAGACGCACTTAATCGAGACCTCGCTGGATATCGAACGAACCGTGCCTCCCCGGCCCTCGTAGAGAACATCATGGTGGACTACTACGGTGTGCAGACCCCCCTCAACCAGGTCGGTTCTATCAGCGTCGGCGACGCTCGCCTGCTCGTGATCCAGATTTATAATGCGGCGGCAGTCCAGGGCGCTGAACGTGCGTTGCGGGATGCTGATCTGGGAATGAACCCGCAGGTAGACGGCCAGACCATTCGATTGGTCCTCCCTGTACTGACCGAAGAACGCAGGCGCGACCTCGTACGCCAGATGGGTCGTCGGGTTGAAGAGGCCAAGGTCGCTGCCCGAAACGTTCGCCGGGGCGCGCAAGATTCTTTGCGGACAATGGAAAAAGACGGCGAGGAATCGCAGGACGTAGTACGTCGTGCGCTCGCCACACTCCAGGACCACACGGACGCGACCGTGGACGAGATTGATGCGGCGAGCAAGAAGAAAGAGGAGGAGGTGATGGAGGTTTAACCCTCCATCATTGGGAACCTCCAGTGACCGTTTCTCCGCGCTCCTCATCCCACAACTCTCCATCTGAAAGTTCGCCATCCAGCGACCCGTCGGTGTCTTCAGGCGACGAAAGAACGACGCCCAGGCACGTCGCAATCATCATGGACGGCAACGGTCGCTGGGCCTCCCAGCGCAGCCGCCCGCGTGCTGACGGACATCGGGCCGGCACCGAGAACGTGCGCTCGGTCATCTCCAGGCTCGTCGAACGCGGGGTCGGATATGCGACCCTGTTCGCGTTCTCAACCGAAAACTGGTCACGCCCCGGCGATGAGATCTCGGCCCTGCTCTCGATCCTTCAAGAGGTGATCCGTTCAGAAGCCGAAGAACTGGACCGCAACGGGGTCCGAATCCTGCACATCGGTCGGCTCGACCGTCTCCCGGCTGAACTGAGTCAGTCGATCCTCGATGCCGTGGAATTGACACAGAACAACGACCGCCTCGTGCTCACAATTGCATTTGACTACGGCGGCAGGGCGGACATCGTGTCTGCGATCAAGGCCATCGTCGCCGAGGGTGTCCCGCCCGCCGAAATTGATGACGCGCTAATAGCAAGTTACCTTTCGACCGGAGATACGCCCGACCCGGACCTGGTGATCCGAACCGGCGGTGAGTTCCGGATCTCCAACTTCCTTCTCTGGCAGTCGGCATACGCTGAGTTTTACTCGACGCCGGTACAGTGGCCCGATTTCGATGGAGACGAGGTTGACGTCGCACTAGAGGCGTATCGACTCCGCCAGCGCCGTTTTGGCGGCGTTCATCCCGTTGTTTGAGGATCGTTTGAGAGCGGATAAGGCAGACCTCTCAAAATGACACTTCGAGTAGTCACCGCCGCCATCGGGATCTCGGTGCTGATCGTCGTTCTTCTGATCGGGACATCGGCCGTTGGCGCATTAATGCTGATCCTTGCCGTCGCCGGCGGCTGGGAGCTCGCCGACATGGTGCGCGCCAGAAAATCGTACCCGTTACGCTGGTTCCTACTGGCCTGGCCGGCATTGCTCGTCGCGGCTGGCTGGCTCATCGCTGAAGACCTGACCGGATGGTGGGTGATGCTGGCGGCGTTCGGGATCGGGACGGTGCCGGCTATCGGCATCCTGTTGACCGGTCGTAAGACCGCGTTTGTCTACGCCATCGCAGCCGGTCCATACGTCGGAATAGCACTGGCCCACACAGCAATCTTGAGATCAGTGGACGATGGCGCCCAGTGGCTGTCGCTCGCCGTGATCGTGACCTTCGCTGCGGACTCCGCCGCCATGCTTGCGGGCGTAACCATCGGCAGACACAAACTCTCCCCTCGGATCAGTCCTAAAAAGACCTGGGAAGGCGTCGCGGGCGGTCTCGTAGGCGGGGCAATAGCGGCGCTGGTAGTTGATGCGGTGTTCGATCTCGAAATCGCGTCAGCCATGGCCGTCGTACTTGGAATGGTGATGGCAATTGCAGGAACCATTGGCGATCTCGGAGAGTCCGCATTTAAGCGACACGCCGGAGTTAAAGACTCAGGCTTTCTGGTCCCCGGGCACGGCGGTGTTCTTGACCGTTTGGACTCTCTGATGCCGAACTTGATCATCGTATACTGGGTCTCCGAATGGAGCGCCACTTGAATCGGTCCCCCAACAACTCCAAGCGCCCCAAAAACGTAGTTCTGCTTGGCTCTACCGGCTCGGTCGGTACCCAGACGCTCGACGTCATACGCGCGCTGCCTGATCGGTTCCGGGTTCTGGGACTGGCGGCGGGCCGTAACGTCGATCTCCTCGCATCGCAGATCGCCGAGTTCACGCCTTACCGCTACTACGCGGCAGACGGACGCGAGCCGGCCAACAGTGGCGACTGTCGCCCCGCATCCCTCATGGAACTCGCCACTCTCAACGATGTCGATCTCGTAGTGGCTGCGATGTCAGGCGCAGATGCCCTGGAACCGGCCATCGCCGCGCTCAGGGCCGGAATCCCGGTGGCGCTTGCGAACAAAGAGCTGGTCGTGATGGCCGGCGGACACCTCCGGGAAGCGGCGGCACACGGCGGCACAGAGATACTTCCGGTAGACAGCGAGCCGTCAGCCATATGGCAGTGCCTTCGGGGAGAAGCCGAGAAGCCCAGGCGACTGATCATCACGGCCTCAGGCGGGGCGTTCAGGGGCCGATCGTGGGACGCACTGCGTTCCGTATCACCCGAAGAGGCGCTGGAGCACCCGACATGGCAGATGGGCCGCAAGATCACCATCGACTCTGCGACCCTGATTAACAAGGCGCTGGAAGTGATCGAGGCGCACTGGCTATTTGATATTCCTTACGAACAGATCGATGTGGTGATGCACAAACAGTCCATCATCCATTCAATGGTCGAATTCCAGGACGGCTCCGTCAAAGCCCAGATGGGCCCGCCTGACCTGAGATACCCGATCCAGTGCGCGCTCACACATCCTGAACGGGTTGAAAATCCGACCCTGCCCCGCTTTGATCCTATCGAGGTCGGCAGCCTGACTTTTGAAGAACTGGACTCTTCCCTCTACCCCTGCTTCAACCTTGCACTGGATGTCGCAAAGCGCGGCGGTACGTGGCGTGCAGCGCTCGTCGGCGCCGATGAAGCGGCTGTCGAACTCTTCCTTGACGGCAAGATCGGATTCACCGAAATCGGACCGGTCATTGAACAGGGACTGGCCGCACATCAACCGATAATGGAACCGTCGCTCCGGCAGTTAACCGAGGCCGCTTCCGAGACCGCAACCCGCATCCGCACGGCGATTTCGGTACTCAAAGGCTAGCGACGCCCGATAGGCGACCCTCCGTAAATTCATGATTCCTGCAACTCTCATATTCGGCATCCTGACGTTCCTACTCGTCCTGGGTCCGCTGATCATCCTCCACGAGCTGGGCCACTACTTCACAGCGAAATGGACCCGCACTAAGGTCGTGGAGTTCGGATTCGGATTCCCGCCACGCGCCACCGGCCTGTGGACCGGAGCCACAGAAGTTTCGATTACGGACGAGACCATCCTTGAGGAGTTCGAGGAACTCGATTCACTTGAGCCGGGCTACCCCACAAATATCCCTCATGACGGCGACGATCTCCGGGGAGTGCAGTCGGAATCGTTCGACCCCAGACTCGCAGCCCTCGAGACGGGCGTACAGGTCGAGGCCACCGTTGAGAGGCGAGCAGATGGCTCATTTCACGCCCTCCTCTTGCGGCCAAAAAAACGACGTAACGCCCTTACCTCAGACGTTGGCGACGCGGTCGTCGGCGATCCCATCAACGGCAAGCTTCGTGCGGTAGGCCCGCACAGCATCACCATCTCGGAGATGGTGTGGTCCATCAACTGGCTGCCCCTTGGCGGCTTCGTAAAGATGGTCGGCGAAGAGGACCCTGAGGCCGAGAACAGTCTGGCCAGCAAATCAAAATTGGCCCGGACGTTTGTCCTTTCCTCGGGTGCCGTCGTGAACGCCATTATCCCGATCATCCTGTTCACCTTCGTCTTGATGCTCCCGCAAACCCGGCTGGCGGGTGATGTCACCATTACGGCTGTGTACCCGGACTCGCCGGCTGATCAGGCCGGTCTTCGCGTCGGAGATCGCATCCTTGAGGTTGATGGCCGCGATATCGACGATCTGACCGGCCTTCAGCAGGCGATCACGCTCAAGCTCGGCGGCACCAGCGACTGGCTCGTAAGGCCAGGCATCCCGGATCCTTCGCCGATGCCGGGCGCGACAGGATTTCAATACATAGAAGGCCGGGACAAAGAGGTCTCGCTCCCCCCGCGTTATCAGGTGCCGGACCGCGACGTGGTGTTCGAGGTTACAGACCCGGAGAACCAGCTACTCCTCGCACAGGCGCGGTTGCTGGACATCACCGTCGGTGTCAACGACAGGCTCCGCGTCGCCCTGGAAGCTACCGACACCAGTGAAGAGATCTCGATTGGGGACGCACGCCTTCTGGACAGCCGCATCGAAGTGGGCGACGAGCTCCGGGTTGTGGGCGTTGTTTTGGACCCCACCACCGAAATATCGCTTCCGGATGCGAGACGACACGACTTCTCGCTCGGGCTAAACACTTCGATAATCGATGGCTCGGTCGGTATCCAGATAAGGACCGAGAACGCAGCCCAGAAAACGTTCTCGGAAAATCCGTGGAACGCGTTTACCGGATCATTCGGTGAGATACGTGACCTGATTCTCCTGACCAAGAACTCGATAACGGGCTTAGTCCAGTCTTCAAACAACCCGCAGTTGAGCGGCCCCGCAACTGTCGGTCCGATCGGCATCGGTCAGCTTACCGGTGAAATCGCAACTGCCGATGCTGCCATCTCCACCAAGCTCAGAACCTTCGCCGTCCTGGCCGCGGCGATCAGCCTCAGCCTGGCCGTGATAAATATCCTGCCGCTGCCCGGACTCGACGGCGGGCGACTGCTGTTCGTCGCCATCGAGGCGGTTCGGGGTGGCAAACGAATCTCCCCCGAACGGGAAGCTATCGTCCATCTTGCCGGTATCCTTGTGTTGCTGAGCTTGATGGCATTGATTAGCGTGCAGGACGTGATGCGGATATTCCGCGGCGAGAGTTTTTTCTAATGAAACGTGTAACCCGTGAAGTATCCGTAGGCGGCGTCAAGATCGGTGGCCGCAACAACCCGATCGCCGTTCAGTCGATGACCACCTGCGACACGCGTGACATTGAAACCACGGTCACCGAGATCATCGGGCTGGAAGAGGTCGGCTGCGAGATCATCCGCGTCGCAGTGCCGGACATGGCCGCTGCGGAGGCGCTTGGTGAGATCAAGCGCCGGATCAACATCCCGCTCGTCGCAGACATCCATTTCCATCACGAACTTGCGCTCGAATCAGTACGCCAGGGCGTGGACATGCTCCGGCTTAACCCGGGCAACATCCGAGACGAGACTAAGGTCCGGGAGGTCGTGAAAGCGGCGAAAAAGGCCCGGATTCCAATCCGCGTTGGAGTCAACTTTGGCAGCCTTCCGCCCGTCGGCAAGATCGGCATGGCGCGCGGCGGCTCCCGATTGCAGGACGGCGTAAACCAGCTGGCCAAGGCTGGTGACGCAGAGGGCGGCTACGCCGTTGCGGACCATATGGTCGCAACGGCGTTGTGGGAGATTGGCATCCTTGAGACACTTGATTTTGAAGATATCAAGATTTCGTTGAAGGCGTTCGACGTGCCGACCACGCTAGACGCATACCGCAAGCTCGCACCGCTCGTGCCGTACCCGTTCCACCTCGGCATCACAGAAGCAGGCACCCCGTTCAGCGGCGGCATCCGCAGCGCCGTCGGCCTCGGAATCCTCCTCTCGGAAGGTATCGGGGACACGATCCGCGTATCGCTCGCCGGCGACTCACGGGAAGAAGTCAAAACCGGATTCGAGATCCTGAAATCGCTCAACCTCCGCTCACACGGCCCCACGCTTATCGCATGCCCGAGCTGTGGGCGTGCAGACGTTGACGTTCTCAAGCTGGCGGCTCAGGTCGACGAAGCCCTGAAGGGTGTCAAAACAGACCTCAAGGTCGCCGTGATGGGTTGCGAAGTGAACGGCCCGGGAGAGGCCAAGGACGCCGACATCGGCATCGCAGGCGGAAACGGCCGCGCCATCATCTTCCGGAAGGGCGTGAAGGCAAACATCGTGCCGGAGTCCGAGATGCTCGAAGCACTGATGGCCGAAGTCCGCAAAGGCTAGCCGGCATGACCGGGTGAATTTTTAGGATCGCGCTCTCGGGACGGCTCGGGTATAGCATTCCACTCCGGTTGAACTAACGACTTCAGCCTCAGACCACAACACCCGCGTCCCACATTCCGCGCTCAGGACCTCGCCGCGACGCTAAACTACTCGTTCTGATCTGACTCTGTCACACCGCAAGTCACACAAAAGGCCCGCCCCAATGCGCTTAAGCCGCTCCTTCGGAAAGACCCTGCGCGATGCGCCAGCCGACGCCGAGACCGCATCGCACAAGTACCTGATACGCGCCGCATTCGTGCAGCAGGTCGCCGCCGGCATCTACAGCTACCTCCCGTTAGGACAGCGAAGCCTTACCAAGATCTCCAACATCATTCGTGAAGAGATGGACCGCGCTGGCGCGCAAGAAGTGTCGATGCCTGTCGTGCAGCCCCGGGAACTGTGGGAGAGATCCGGGCGTGCCGACACGTACCAGCCGCCCCTCGCGTCGCTAAAGGATCGGCGGGGCCGCGACATGGTGCTCGCCCCCACGCACGAGGAAACGACCACCTTCATGGCCGCGGCAAACCTTGAGAGCTACCGTGATCTGCCATTCAACCTGTACCAGATACAGACCAAATTCCGGGACGAAGCACGTCCCCGGGCCGGGTTACTTCGCGTTCGCGAATTCGAGATGAAGGACGCATATTCGTTCGACAAGGACGAGGACGGTCTGGACGTCAGTTTCCAGGCCATGGCCGCCGCATATCATCGAATCTTCAAAAGGGCCGGGATCGACGTCAAGATGGTCGAGGCGGACAGCGGGCCGATCGGAGGCAAGGACTCTAACGAGTTCGTGCTGCTCGCTGAATCCGGCGAAGACACGATCTTCGTTTGCAGCGACGAGAACTGCTCGTACGCCGCCAACGCCGAGAAAGCGGAGTTCAAAAAGCCCGCCGCAGAACCGGAAGAGCCCCGTGATCTTGAAGAGGTGCATACACCCGGCATCAAGACAATCGAGGGACTGGCGAAGTTCCTGGAAATGCCTGTAAGCAAGACAGTGAAAGCCGTTTTCTACGCACCCGAGAAATCGACCGGCGACGGGATAGTTTTCGTCTCGATACGAGGTGACCTCGAAGTAAACGAGACCAAACTCCGGAACGCGATGGGCGGCGCAGAACCACGTCTCGCAACCCCGGCCGAAGTTGCGGCTGCCGGACTCGTGGCCGGCTCGGCATCCGCCATCGGACTCGACGCGGACGATGGACCGCGCTCACGCGTGAAAATCACGAGCATCGTGGACGACTCGGTCGTGGACTCTCCAAACCTGGTCGCCGGCGCGAACAAGACCGACTACCACTTCAAGAACAGCAACAATGGACGTGACTTCACCGGAGACATCGTCACCGATATCGCGTTGGCAAGAGAGGGCGACGCCTGCCCGAACGACTGTGAAGGCCATCTCGTCGCGCATCGCGGCGTCGAAGTCGGCCACATCTTCAAGCTCGGTACGAAGTATTCAGAAGCGATGGGCGCGACCTTCATCGACGAAGACGGCAGCGAGAAATACGCCCTCATGGGTTGCTACGGAATCGGCGTCGGCCGCCTTCTCGCTGCCACCATCGAAGCCAACCACGACGACAAGGGAATGATCCTGCCCCGCGCCATTGCGCCGTACGAGGTGTACCTGGCCGGGTTGAACACCAACGACGAGACGGTGGTCGCCAGCGCTGCGAAGTTCTACGAAGACCTGTCTTCGGCAGGCGTAGAGGTGCTGTACGACGACCGTGATGTGCCGCCGGGAGTCAAGTTCAACGACGCCGATCTTATCGGCCTGCCACTACGGGTGGTCGTGAGTTCACGGGGCCTGACAAACGGCGAAATCGAGATGAAACGCCGTGACGCCGACGAGGCGACAATGGCCCCACTCGCAGATGGCGTTGAGGCGGTCAAAGCTGCTCTCGACGGCTAACCCTCTGGAATGAGCGAGGGAATCACAACTCACACAAACTTGCCCGTTATCATTCGGCCCGTATGACAATTCGCCGAAATTTTGAAGAACGCCCCCCGGACTGGCCCGCCTGGGACTCTGACATGCTCAGGGTCAAATCTGAACCGATGTTGCGGGCGAACTACCGGCTTCTACAGTCCTGGTATCGCCAGACGGTCTTGCTCGCGCCGGCTGGCCGGTATCGCGGCAAGTATCGCGGCAACCAGATCTCGCCAGAATGGTTGTCGGACCACCCGAACGCCAATTTCCTCACGAAGGAAGTCATCGACTACGTAACCAATAGAGTTCTAGAAGTGCTGGCCCTGGGTGGAGCGATCGAAGAGACACGGCTCAAGGGCAATCTGCTCTCCTCGCAGCCCCTGTGTTTCAACCTGTTCGGCCATCTGCGGGCTTTTCCAGAACATGCAGCAACGGTTCTGGCTGCGACATTTGATCTCGACATCGAGAAGATCGAAACAATCGAGGTGGAGTGGGCGCCCGATCCGTCACTCCACCTCGGCGATAAGACAGCATTTGACGCCTTCGTTCAGTACATGACCTCATCAGGTACGCGGGGCTTCATCGGCGTCGAGACAAAGTACACCGAAAATTTCACGCAACGGGAGTACGACCGGCCCGAGTACAGACGTGTCACGGACGACCCTGCAAGTGGATTCAAGCCCGGGGCGGCCGAGGTCCTCAAGGCTAAATCGGCAAACCAGCTCTGGCGAAACGCACTCTTGGTGGCAAGCGTCCGGAAGCTAGAAGGTTTCGACCATGGGCACGTGGCCGTGCTCGCCTGCAAGGACGATAGGTCCCTTACCGGCGCTGTACGCCGATCGGAAGCACAGCTCAAAGACCCTCGATCACTACTGCGGGTCGGCAACTTCCAGAAATTGATCGCAGAAGCGGACAAGATTCCAGCACTCGCAGAATGGTCGGCGGCGTTTCGAAAGCGATACCTGGACCTGACTCCGGTGTCTGGAGCCTGAACAACGGCTGATATCTGCTGACAATTTGCACCACAAGAATCTACGAGGAGGTGACCAGTTGAGCAGCTTAGTCACGCTAACCGGTACCGGAACACCTACGCCGACGCCGGCCCGCGCCGGTGGCGGAGTTCTGGTGCAAACAGGCGGGCTGAATCTACAGTTCGATGCAGGCCGAGCCACAGCCATGCGACTCGCCGCCGTCGATGTGCGTGCGATAGCGCTTGACGCCGTATTCCTGACGCACCACCACTCAGACCACCTCCAGGGTCTGGACGACCTCGTATTTTCAAGCTGGATCGCAGGGACCCAACTGTCCGGCCCTGAAATGGACACACGGTTGTCGGTAATAGGGCCTGACGGCCCGCTGGCCGATTTCCTAGAGCATCTTCTCGATCCCTGGCGCGGCGACTTCGACGTACGGAAAGGCCACCTGAACCGGGATACAGAGCCGGGGATGCACGTAACGCTGTTTGAGGCCCCAACAAAATTGGATGTGATATGGGAGAAAGGGGATGTGCGTGTGTCCGCGATGAAGGTACAGCACGACCCCGTGCGCCCCGCGGTGGGGTATCGGGTCGAATCGCCGGACGGCGTCGTCGCGATCACCGGGGATACCAGAGTATGCGACGAGGTCGGAATCCTGGCGGAGGGCGCAGATGTCCTGGTCCACGAAGCGCTGCTCAGAGAGGTCGTGATCGGAACTCCGCGGGAACCGATCATGGATTATCACTCTGACTCGGTCGGCATCGGATCACTTGCAAAGAAGCTCGGCGTGAAATCGCTGATGCTCACCCACCTCATACCGCCGCCAGAAAACGTAGAAAACGGCGTCGCCCGCTACGAAGCAGCAGTCAGAAGTGGCGGATACGACGGTCCGCTTGTAGTCGGTGAAGACCTAGCAACCGTAATTTATGGCTAAGCCACCAGTGCGATCAATAAGGCCCGAATGACGACCAGTCCATCCAAATAACTCACCCTAAGGGTGCTATGGGTGTCGGAACTTCCAGAGCGAGGTCACGAGCGCGGCTGAGGCCGGCACCGGCACACCCAGCGCCATTCCCTCGCGCACCACCATCCCGAGAATGTTCTCGATCTCCAGCGGGCGCCCGGCTTCGAAGTCGTCCTGCAGCGAAACCTGGGTGTGCTCCGCCTCCGCCACGGCCTCATCAAATCGCTGATCCACCACATCTGGAGGGATCTGAATCCCCTTGGCGCGCGCCACCGCTTCAACCTCCTCCATCAGCGCCCGCAACGTGTAGCGACCCCACGGCGAGTCCAACACTTCCGGCATAGACGACCGCGAAGCCGTCATGAGCGATGCCACCGTCGCCACGATCACCAACTTCGTCCACAGCATCGTGACGATGTCTGAGACCACCTCGTATTGGATACCCTCTCGGTCCAAGATCGCAGACACCCGCTTCACACGTTCGGAGTGCGACCCGTCCTGCTCGCCGAACGCAATCCTCGCCTTCAACCCCGCCTGGTGAATCTGGCCCGGTCCTGGCCGTCCGGTCTGGATGTAGGTCGCCCCGGCCATGGCGTGTTGCCAGCCGAAACGCTCGGCGATGGCGTCTGCGCTATCGACCCCGTTCTGGAGCGTCAACACCGTCGTGTCGGGCTGAAGCAATGGCGCTATCAGGGGCAGGGCCTCGGGATTGTGAAACAACTTCACGCAATACAAGACAAGATCCACCGGCCCGACCTCGTTCGGATCGTCGGTAACATGAGGGTGGACCGTGAAGTCCCCCCACGCCGTTTTCAACCGCAAACCGTCGGCCCGCATCGCATCCATGTGCGGGCCGGGCCGGGCGATCATCGCCACCTCGTCGCCGTGACGTGCCAGAACGCCGCCGAAGTAGCCCCCGACAGCGCCGGGTCCGATTACGGCGATCTTCATACCAGAAGTACCCTCACAAATGCCTCCAAGCGAGAGTCATATCAAAATCAGAGATGTAGGGTCACGTCGGTCGACCCTGTGACCGCCAAACATACAGCGCCGATCAGGTGATTGGGACGTTCTCAAGAGGGGGCCGCCGATCTTCGCCGTGTTAGCGTGACGGTCGCTCAATACATCCGACCGAAAGAAAGGCGGCGACGTGGCCTGGATAGAACATGAAGACCTCGGCCCCGGCCCGATGTCCGTGATGTCGTCCAACCCGGAAGCCATAGCGGCGCTTCGAGACCTCCATAAGTACGTCACATTTGGAGGATCGGTGCTGACCCGGGTGCAGGAAGAGACGATCGCGACCAACGTCGCCGTCATCAACAAGTGTCGCTACTGAACTATTGCCCACGGAGGGTTCCTCCGTCAGCACTCAAGCGATCCCGGCTACACGAGCCACGTCATTCACGACTATCGGACGTGGACCTGGACACGGAAACCAGGGCGATGTTGGACTACGCAATCAAGCTGACCGTTGAGCCGGATGCAATGGAGGAAAGCGACGTCCAGGCACTGAAGGAAGCGGGATTGAGCGAGGACAAGATACTGGCCGTGGCGCTCATCGTTTGCCTGTATGCGTTCATGACGCGTCTCACAAGCGGCCTCGGGGTCGAGCACAGACCCGGCCGGCTGGAACAGCTGGAAGGCTGGCTAACGGGACCGGCGAGAGGCAGCGAGTGGTTGCTGGGCGAACTGGCGGAAAAATAAGCGCCGCACGCGGCCCTAGAGAGGGTCGATCGACCCCATCCGCATCCTGCCATGAGCCTCATAAGCTGCATCGCTCACCACGAAGTGCTGCGCTGCTGCGTGTATGTCCCGCAGACATCGCTGAAGATCGCTTGAGTCGTACAGAGCGCTGCCACCGCCGGCTCGGAACGCCAACGAAGCCACGTCTATCGCGACATCGGTCGCGAGTACAGCGCATGCCCTCAAGTTAGCGTCCTCAAGATCACTTCCCGGATGGCCTTCCTGTGCGGCCTCCCACGCCTCTTCGTAAACCTCAAAGCACAGTGCACGGGCCGCCTTTAAACGCACATCGCACTCGCCGACCATCCGTTGGAATGTCGGTTGCTCTGCGATCAGTGACGGACTATTGCGGCCCCTGCTTTTGACCTCCGCAAGGCTCATGGTCGCATTGAGAGCACGGCGTCCCAGGCCCATGGCAAAAGCCATGTGTTCGTTTATTACAAAGCCAAGTCGGCTGAGCCGATACAGGTCACCGCCACGATGAGCTGGATCGCCGACCACGTACGTCATGTACTCGGGAACGAAAATGCCATCAACGGAGAAATCGCAACTGCCCGTGCCCCGTAATCCTGCGACCCGCCAGTTGTCATGAATAGTGACGTCTTCGGTGCGCATCGAGGCCCTGCGAATTTCCGGGGGTCCGCCTGAAGGGGAATCCACACGCATTCCGCCCGACACCCACTCGGAGTGAAGTATCCCGCTGCCAAATGGCCAACGCCCTGTGACGCTAAAACCGCCGGGAACCCGGGTCGCAACGCCTATCGGGGCGCCAACCCCCGCACCCTTCGGCACATATCCGCCAGGGAACATCTGCTCAACGCCCTTGTCCGGCAGATATGCGCCCGGCGCCCCGATGTTAGTTGCGCCTACGAACAACAACCACGCGGAAGAATCGTAAAGCGCGACCGCCTCGATAACCTCCATCTGCGTGATCGGGTCCGCCTCGGCTCCGCCCAGCACCTCTGGCAACTTCAATGCAAGAAGGCCGGAGTCGTACAGCGCGTTCACTGATGCCGCCGTAAGAGTGCCGTTTACTTCGGATTCGGCAGACTCGCCGATCAGGACATCTCGAACGCCATCGACCGCGCGAAGCAGAGCCTCACGCTTTTGCTCTCGTCCGGGAGGAAAAATCCAGCCCTGATCAGAACTGAACGGCGTGATCGTCACGCTTGCGGCAGATCCATTCCGGTGAGCTTGAGACTCAAGCCGGGATCAGTGCTTTAGCGCTCGTCAACAACTCTTCTTCTGACAGGTCAAAATCGACCGGCTCGGCGTACGGCTGCGGAACTGGGAACCCGGTCTTGTAGTACACCTCGATGGTGTTTCCTTCCGGGTCTCGGGCGTACATGCCAAACGCGTTGCCGTGGCTCACGGTGCGGTCAATCCGAACCTTCTCGGCACGGAACACGTCGTAGAACTCCTTGAGCTCGGCAAGCGTGTCAACCTTGAACGAGATCTGGTTAATCAGGACCGTGTCTTCCGGTGCGGTGCGGCCCTTGACGATCACGAACTCGTGGTGCTCTGATTCCGGATCGGCGCTGAAAAACACCATGCCGCGATTTTCGAGATCCTCGTCAGCGATCTTCAGACCCATCACCCGGGAATAGAAATCTCGCTGAGCCATCAAGTCATTTACGTGAATTCCGACGTGACCCAATCCAGATACTGCTGGCATACGAGGCCCCCTTGAAAATGCCTGGTTTTGTTACACACATAGCGATGCGATTCAGATCGCAGATCATACCCCATGTGTCACAACTGCCCGTTCGTCACATTTCCGTAACGCTATGTCGTCTCTCCGACGCCGTTGAAAGACCCCGCTCGCGAACCCCGTCAGTTATGCTCCGCGCTCCTCTTTCGGGAGCAGTCATCATCCATTCCATCAAAGGAGCCCAGCGTTGTACCTGATCAGGAGAATCTTTAACACAAAACCCGGTGAAGCACGCAAGGTGGCGGGACTGGTGCAAAAACAGGCCCAAGCCTACCGGGACGCCGGTCAGAGAAGCGAGTTCCGGGTTTCGTACAACGGCGCAACCCTCCCGGGCGACCAGAACATCGTGATTCTGGACTGGACCGATGACGCCATCATGTCGCCGTCTCGCGATGGCCTCGTGCTATCTCCAGAGGCGATGGCGCTTGGCGCAGAGATACGGCCGCTTCTTGAGAGCCAGCGGATCGAGTTCCTGGAAATGATCACCTCTGCCTGAGACCAGAGACGCACCCATGCCGACGACCGTAATCGCCAACGCCACCATCGTTACCGGGGACTCGGCGCGTAACGTGCTGCACGATGGCGCGATAGCGATCACGGACGATATCGTGGCCGCGGTCGGTCCAGCCGAGGACCTTCTCGCATCACACCCGGGCGCTGACGTGGTCGATGGCCGCGGCAAGGCCGTATTCCCGGGCTTGATCAACTGCCACGCCCACCTGCTGAATGTGCTGTCACGCGGGATCACGGAAGACTTCGGCTTTCCGCCCGATCTCCCGTTTCCTGTCGGCATCTACTCGCTGGTGAGTGACGAAGAGCGAAACGTGCTGGCGACGCTGGCCGCCGTTGAGGCGATTCGGTCAGGCTCAACTACCCTGCTGGAGATGGCCGGCGGGATCGACGTTTACGCCCTCTCTATTGTCGATACCGGAATGCGCCTGATCCTGGCCGAAAATACCGACGATGGAGTCATCGGCCCGGCGTATAGACCCGGTCAGCCGCCGGCCGAGTTTTCCGCCGAGCAACGTGAGAAAAAGCTTGGCAGAGCGGAAGAGCTGTTCTCAAAGTGGCACGGCGCACGAGACGGACGCGTGACTTGCTTCGCATCGACCCAGCTCGTGGAGACAAGCTCACCGGAACTGCTCGCTCAGGTGCGGGCGCTGGCCGAGCGCAATGATACGGGCTACACGATCCACCTCGCGCAGAGTCGGCTTGAGATCGAGACGATGCTCGCGCTCCGGGGGGCGAGGCCCTCTAACTACCTGGCCGAACATGACTTTCTGGGACCGCGGCTTGTCGCCGCACACTGCCGCTACGTAGATGAGAGCGAGATCGCTGTACTTGGGAACTCTAAGACCCACATCACACACCAACCGGCGATGGCGGCGTTGCGGGCAGTACACCCGCCCATCCCGGCGCTCCGAGACGCCGGGTGTGTTGTTGGGCTCGGGACGGACAACAACACGCAAGACATGTTCGAGGTGATGCGCACCGCTCTCCGGACGGAACGGGTCGCCACCGAAAACGCACTCAGCCCGCAGCCCGAGGACGTTGTCGAGTGGGCCACGATGGGATCAGCCCGCGCACTTGATATGGATGACCGGATCGGATCGCTGGAAATCGGCAAGAAGGCCGATCTCATCATGATCGACATGATGCGCGCCCACCTCGTCCCGACTACCCGCATCGTCTCTTCCTGGATTCACAACGGCCAGCCGGGCGATATCGAATCCGTGATGGTCGATGGCAAATGGGTGATGCGAGACGGACAAGTGCTCACGGTGAACGAACACGATCTCATAGGCGAGGTCGATCACATTGGACGCCGTGCCTGGTCCCGCATGATCGAACAGCACCCGGATGTGTCGTTCCCGCTCAACCTGTCGCCTCCCCCCACCCCCGATAGGGGGCCTTATCCGCTGCGGCGAGAGTCATTCAGGATTCGTTAGTTGAATACCGCTGACTTTGTGTTTCAGGCGTTGGCCTCAGTCCGGTCATCGGTGGCGCTTACCCTCGACGGCCTGTCGCCGGAACAGCTCATGCAACGTCCCGGCCCGGAGTCGAACCCTGTCGGCTGGCTGATCTGGCACATGGCCCGTATGCAGGACCGCGGCATGTCCGCGCTGACCGGTGAATCCCAGCTCTGGATCAGCGGCCACTGGCATGAGCGCTATGGCATGAGCGCCGACCCCGATGACACCGGAATGGGCCACGACGCCGCACAAGTCTCCGCTTTCACAGCGCCAGACGCCGCCACACTACTCGAGCACTACGACGCAGTTCTGGAGAGCACCCAGAAGTACCTGTCCGCGCTCGACCCCGGCGATATCGACCGAACGGTCGAGACGCCGCCGCCAGCGACGGTGGGGGATCGACTCCTCGCCGTGCTCAACGGCAACATGCAGCACGTCGGCCAGGCCGGGTACGTTCGCGGCCTGAACGAAGGACGCCGCTGGTACCCGCGCTAGGGCCCTATTGGGCACTTATTTTGATGGCGTTTGAGTCGGATAGCCGTCCATCCCAACATGAACGCTGCTCTTACTAATTCGTGACCAGCGCCTCCACCATCGCAATACAGGCGCGACCGCTGGCGGCGACAAGCTCGATGTCGCTTGCGCGGTCTATCGAATCGTTCGGGCTGTGGAAGAATGTGTCCCCATCCTCGCCGTCGGCACGTCCGCCACGCAAAGACACGTAACGCCCTCCGGCCTTTGCGATGTTCTCCGCCTCACCACCGCGCTGATTCCACATCATCCAGCGATCAGCGCCAGACGACTCAAACGAAGACTTCGCCAGTGCCCCAAGTTCAGGGTCACTCGGTTCGATCTTGACTGATGTCGCACGACTGCCGATCAGCGCGCCAAGATGTAGCCAGGCGATCGCACGCGTCTCCAGCCCGTCCCGCGAGTTCAGGAACGCTTGCAGACCGTAGTGATTAATCTCATGACCGCTTGACGCCACCATATGCACGGTGCGCCGCCGAGACGGCATCGCTGAGATCACTTGAGCCAACCCCAGCCAGATTGCGATGCCCCCGCCGCGCTCCGAAGCGCAGATAAACCAGCCCGAGCGTGGCGTCATGATCGCCATCGGAGCAGCGTCGGGGTCATTGCCCGGCAACGTCGCCACCACGTTCATGGCGGTCGCAGGTTCACGAACGGCGTCGACCGTGAGAGTCCCGCTTTCGCCGGCCCTCGCCGCATCAGACAGACTCATCGATTCTGGCCCCGAAACCTGGAGGACGGGAAGCGAAAACGGCTTGCCGATGCGATAGGCGTTCAGGACGTTGATCGCGCCCAGGGAATCGGTGCGTCGCAACACCAGCCCGGCCGCGCCCGCAGCCTCCAGCTCAACAATCCGCTCGTATACACTCCGCTGTTCAAATGCCGGGTCGTTGTCACCGCCGACAACGATCTTGCCCCTGAGATCTGAAGTACTAGGATCTGACGCATCAGTCGAACCCGCCAGAACAAATTGTCCGGACACACCGTTCGCGCCCGTGCTTCCGCAATCGTGAAGCGCAACACCGTCAGCTTTGCCACCGACCCAGATGACGCGGGTCACTTCCGCTCGAAACATCGGGAAGTCGAACTTCTCAAGCGAAGCGTCGATACCGTCAGTTACAAGCTCCGCCTGCGCCCAGTCCGCAGAACTCATATCTCCCGGCCAACCGGTGCGGTGAATGCCGAGCGACTCGTACTCACGAATCCGTCGTGCGATCGTTTCCGTCGACATACCGTCTGTCATTACGCACCCCTCAAGACAACGAACGACAGATTGGGCATGGCGCTGCCGCCTTCTTTACTTCAAGCTCGCCAGATACTACCGCCTCGGCCGCACGATAAGTCGGCCGACGTTTCATGATCACCCGGCGAGCAACGACTTCAGTACCCGCGCGACGTCGTCGAAATCACTGAACTCGCTGTGAGTGATGCCATTCTTCACGCAGTGCTCCCTCAAGGATGACCTGGCGATGATGAAATCGGCTTCTTCTTCCGCAACGCAGTAATCAGAAATACCGTCGCCAACGAAGATGATCTTCCGATCACCAGAGCGCAACCTGCGAGCGCGAGCGCACTTGCACAACCCGGTCGTCTCACAGGTCTCAACCCCTTCCGCAAAACCAACAACGGGGCCGTTGTCGATACCGCTGAGAGTCGGAATAGGAGCAACGAACGCCAGGTCTGCCAATCCCTCCCGCCCCAGCACCGCCTCTACGTAAAACGACATCCCGTTCGAAACCACCTCTACGGGCACATCGTTAGATCGGCACAGCTTAAGCAGCCCGTGCAATCCGGGTCGGACGTCTGCTTCAACGAGGGCGAATTCACGCATCTCCGGAAGACGGTCGCCGGGAAGCCTGGCGAACTCCCACTCCATAAGTTGCCGTTGGTCGAACTCTCCCGTCCGCCATCGGCGTAGTCCAACATCCCAGTCCGGACCGGCGTACTTCTTGATGATCTCGACACCGATATCTTTGGTTGTGATCGTGCCGTCGAAATCCAGGACCAGCGCAAGCTTCATATTTCTCCACTTTTGTTATCCACGAAAACTGATCGGTGGAAAGATCAAATGGACACTTCACCGGAAAAACCGTGCTCAACCTTGAGCATCAGGGGGAAGTTCGTCGGATATCGTAGCGAGATACCCCGCTCACGTTTGTGGAGTGTCCAACAACGATTGGGAAACGATTGCGAAGGAACTCGCCGTGGACTATACTTAGCGTTGAATTTGATCGGGGTAACGATCGCTACTGACGAAGTGGGTTTGCCCCCACTTTTTTTCATGTCTGGGTATTTTTTGAATCAGAACCGGAAGGTGCAACTGTGAAGAGTGACCTGCTCCTTGCAGTAACACAACTAGCAGCCGAAAGAGCTCTCCCGCCCCGCGTCGTCTTAAGCGCCATCCAGGAAGCTCTCGTCTCCGCGTACAAACGTGACGCCGTATCTGAAGGCCAGGGCATCACCGTCGTACTCGACCCGGACACCGGGGAGATGGAGGTTCATACTGTTCGAACCGTCGTAGAAGATGGTTCCGAGATGGAAGAACCCAACGCTATGGTGTACCTGACAGACGCCAAAAAGATCGACGAGACTGCAACCATCGGCCAGTACGTCGTCACCGGGACCATTACGCAACACCCCGGCCGGATTGCCGCGCAGACCGCCAAACAGGTTGTGATGCAGCGGCTGCGTGAGGCCGAGCGCGAGATCGTCTACGAAGAGTACTCGGACCGAGCGGGCGAGGTCTTCTCCGTCAACGTCCAGCGTATGGAGGCGAGGCAGCTCATCGTTGACCTGGGCCGGGCGGAAGCCGTGCTCCCATTCAGTGAGCAAGTCCCGACCGACAGGTACAGGCCGGGGCTGAAGCTGAAGGTCCTCCTCAAGTCTGTGGAGCGCTCGCTCAAGGGGCCCGAGCTCATAGTGTCTCGGGCGGATAACCTGCTGCTCAGACGGCTCTTCGAGATGGAGGTCCCGGAGATATACAACGGCGCCGTCGAGATCGTCGCCATAGCCCGGGAGCCCGGTTTCAGGAGCAAGGTCGCGGTCCGGGCCAAACAGGACGGTGTCGACCCCGTCGGTTCCTGCGTTGGCCTGAGGGGAGTCCGGGTTCAGAACATTGTCAATGAGCTCCAGGGCGAAAAGATAGATGTCGTCGAGTGGAGCAAGGAGCCTTCGCGCTTCATCGCCAACGCGCTGAATCCCTCGCAGGTAATGCGTGTGGACCTGGATGCGGACGCCCAGACCGCCGTCGCAGTGGTCCCCGATAGACAGCTGTCACTCGCCATCGGCAGAGAGGGACAGAACGCAAGGCTGGCCGCCAAGCTCACGGGCTGGAGCGTCGACATCCAGAGCAACATCGAGGCGGACCGAAAGCCCGGCGAGCTTCCCGCCGTAACGGCCGACTCCGAGTTGGAGCGCCTGGAGCTATCCACGCGCACGTTGAACGTCCTGAAGAAGGCGGACCTGTCCACCATAAGCCAGGTCCTCAGCATTTCCAAGGAGGACCTG
>JAYGCG010000101.1:0-66080 GCA_046583455.1 Dehalococcoidia bacterium
TGGTCGGGATGTACACGATTCCATATTCGCGCTTTTGATCGTTCGTAAACTCCCGTGTCAGGAAGCCAATCGCCAGGCTGGTTTCTGTAGGGAACGGAATGCTAACCACCGTGTCAAAGCTTGATTCCTGTCCACCCGAGACAGACATTGCGACCTGTTTAGCCGTTACATAAACCCGGCCGACAAACGGGAATTTTACGATCCCTCGTTCGATCCCTCGGCCGAGAACCTCAGCATAAAAACGGGCCATGACCCGGTGGCTGAGCAAGCCCACTACGAAGACGATCGCGAGAAGTATTACCAGGCCCAGGCCAGGGATGTGTCTCCCCAGTAATGGATTTGTAATGGGCGCAAAAATCGAGTCTGCGAGCCCCGCGACAAAACCGACTATCAACACGGTAACGGTGAGGGGCAGGAGCACTATCAGGCCGCGCCCGAATATTCTTCCCATGCAACTCTCGGATAGTTGGTGTTTGGTGGGATTTGATCAATCGACAATAGCCGATTACGGGTCTATTCGGTAACTCTCTACCCGGTAGATACGTCTTGAACGGTCGTAGATCGTTTCAATACGCGTGAAATGGTCCGGCAACTCGGATCACTCAAGTCATTGGAATAACTTTCTGTACGAATATTACATCGACGAGCGATCTATCCAGCGGTAAACCAAAAACACCCGTTAGGGGGCACATGAAATCGATCAGAACGCCCGGCCAGCAACAACCCTCTCCGAACAAATCCCGCACTGCGGGCGTATGCTTTGGCGCAATCCGCCGGGATCGCCCGACGTCACACCTATCGGAGAATCCAAATGACCAGCAACGGTACCGGCAACATAGACATGTCTGGCTTCAAGGGCGTCTTCCCAGCCAACCCGACCCCGATCCACGCCGACGGCAGCATCCACGAAGAAGGCCTTCGGGCGATCCTTGAGGACAACATGTCCCACGGCGTCCAGGGATTCTGGGTGGCAGGCAGCACCGGCGAAGGCCCCATCCTTTCCGAGCAGCAGCGCGACACAGTCGCCCGCGTCGCTGGAGAGACCACAAAGGGCAAAGCACTGGCGATCATGCACGTGGGAGCGATCAGCACCGAAAGCGCCGTCAAAGGTGCGAAGGCCGCCGCCGAGTCCGGCTGTGCAGCGGTCTGCTGTGTACCGCCGTTCTTTTTCCGACCCAACGAGCGGTCGATCATCGACCACTACAAGGCAGTTGCAGACGCCGCCGATGGCCTCCCATTGTTCGCGTACAACCTGCCGCAGCTGACACAGGTCGAGTTCGTCCCGGACCTGATGGACGCCGTAATGAAAGAAGTGCCGACCCTCAAGGGTCTCAAGCACTCCGCTGCTAACTTCGCCCTGATCCGAGACTGGGCTGACCGAGGTCTCACCTGCTTCTCCGGCTCCGGCCGCCTGCCGCTCCCGGCGCTCACGATGGGTGCAATCGGCACCGTCGATGCCCCGCTCTCGCTGACACCGTGGCTGTACACAGAGCTGTACGCCTCATACACGGCCGGCAACATGGCGCGGGCGCAAGAACTCCAGGACGAGGTCCAGAAGGTGGTCGATCTGGTCGTTATGTACGGCGCCGCAGCACACGTCTGCAAAGCCATACTCTCTGAACGACTTGGCATCGACATGGGCGAGTCGATCCGACCCAACAACTACCTGACCGCTGATGAAAAAGCCGTCGTCCTGGCCGCCGCCAAAAAGGCCGGCGTACTGGACGCTCCGGTCCCTGCAGCCGTCTAAATTCAAAACGAGCGACCGTTAATTGTGAGCGCCCCCGTCCTCTCAGAAGGAAGGGGCGCTCTCGCGCTTGCAACAAAACCGTAAGGGCGGGGCCTGCTCCGCCCGACGCCGATCTTTCGAGAGCGTCAAGAAGCGGTTACGAAGTCGGTATTCGTCGAACTCGATGCCCCTAAAGCGGCGTCACACCTCCGTATCGCACACCAGACAGGTACGCTATCTCGCGGTCGAACGTCGTCAGATCCTCCGGCCTGAACTGACTGAAATGCGTGTGCCCACACGCACGTGCCAGCAACTTCATCAAATCGATCGCGGCCCTCAAGAAGTGCTCAAGCCGCATGGCGGCCACGTTGATTTCTAGCCTCTTCCTGAGACCTTCTTTTTGCGTGGCGATACCGACCGGGCAGTTGTCCGTGTGACAGGCGCGCATCCCAAGACAACCGATCGACCGCAACGCCGAGTTGGAGATCGCAATGCCATCGGCTCCAAGCGCCAACGCTTTAACGAAATCGGCCGGTGTGCGCAGACCGCCGGTGATGAACAGCGTTACGTCCTGCCGCCCCGCGTCATCCAGGTGCTTACGGGCACGGGCGAGTGCGGGAATCGTCGGAACGGAGATGTTGTCGCGGAAGATCAGCGGGTGCCGCCCCGGTAGCGCCACCGCGGCCGTCCAGGATCACGTAGTCCACGCCGATGTCCAGCGCTGCGTCAATGTCAGCCTCTATGTGTTGCGCTGAAAGTTTGAGTCCGATGGGGATCCCGCCGGTGTGCTCGCGAACCTGTTCGGCAAAATCACGAAACCCGTCCGTGTGATCCCACTCCGGAAATCGGGCCGGTGACACTGCAGGTTGACCTTCCACGAGTCCCCGAACGGCGGCGATCTTCTCGGTTACTTTCACCCCCGGAAGATGCCCTCCGGTGCCCGTTTTGGCTCCTTGTCCGCCCTTGAAATGGAACGCCTGAACGTGATCGAGCTTGTCCCACGAGAAGCCGAATCTCGCCGACGCTAGTTCGTAAAAATATCGTGAATTTGCTTCCTGTTCCTCCGGCAGCATCCCGCCTTCGCCCGAACAGATGCCGGTCCCAGCCAGCTCCGCGCCTTTCGCCAACGCCCACCCTCGCCTCTTCGGACAGCGCCCCATAGCTCATGTCAGACACCATCAACGGGATGTCCAGAGTCAGCGGCTTATCGGCGTTAGGGCCGACTACTAGGTCTGTGCCCACGTCGACCTCGTCAAGCTGCGGAACGTTCGCCAGTTGTCCCGTCACGAACTGGATATCGTCCCATGCCGGAAGCAGGCTCCGAGGCACACCCATCGCCGCCACGGGGCCGTGCTCGTCCACCTTCTCCAAGCCATGAGATGCGAGATCCCGAATCAGCCCGGTGTGTGGCTCGTCCGGGGTGCCGGAGTGATCCTGGTAAGCGCCCTGGTACGCATCCCGGTCGTACGGTTGCGGGTTCGCTCGCTCCCACTCCCGGCTCTCATCGAGATCAACAAACACATCGCCGTCCTCGACCCATGAACTGAACTTCGGCAACTGCTCGTCGTTGGCGTACTCGCTGATCCCCGTCTGAAGCCGGTAGTCCCAGTTGTGCACGCCGCAGACAAGATTCCGGCCGTCCACATGGCCATCTGCGAGCAACGCTCCCCGGTGCAGGCAGCGCCCATAGAAGACCGATAACTCATCCCCAAAACGGATGGCGACAAGGTCAACATTCTCCACAAGAAACCCGGCCGGAGTCCGGTCCTCCAGTTCATCCCACGGCGCTGTTGTGTATCTTTCTATCTATTCGCTTTTTTCTCTGGGGCGTTTCGGGTTTTAACGGACACCGTGCTTGTTTCAGGCTAGCAGTAACCTTGTCCGACATGACCAATCCAGACTTCGGACTGACCGCAGACGACTACGCTCGCCACCGCGCCGGATTTCCGCGGGAGTTTTTTGACTCTCTGAACGAGATAACGGTTGACGTAAAAGGGGCGCGAATTATCGATCTTGGGACCGGCGTGGGGACGCTGGCTCGCGGCTTTGCCGAACGAGGGGCTGAGGTAACCGCGGTCGACATCTCGGAAGACCTGATGCGCGAAGCGCGACGACTTGACGATGAAGCCGGTATAACCGTGGAGTATGTCACGGCATCGGCCGAAGACACCGGACTGCCGGGAGGTCAGTTCGATATCGTCGCAGCAGGCCAGTGCTGGTGGTGGTTCGATGCCGACGCCACGCTTGCTGAGGCGGCACGCCTGCTCAGACCCGGCGGCGCTCTGTTGCTCGCTTCATGGGACTGGGTTCCGCAACTGGGCAATGTCGTTGACCTGACCGAACGCCTTATCGAGTTACACAACTCCGATTGGCTGAAGGGCGGCGGCAACGGCCTGCACCCTGAGTTCATAGTCGATCTACAAGCCGGGGGTTTTGAAGGCGTGACCCAGCTCACCTTCTCCATGGACGTGTCGTACTCACACGAGGCGTGGCGTGGTCGGATTCGGGCGTCCGCAGGAGTGACAGCGTCTCTTCCGGCGGAGCGGGTCGACGCCTTTGATCAGGAGCTTGCGGCCCTGCTCAAGGAACGCTTTCCAGAAGACCCGATCGACATCCCCCACCGGGTATTCGCTGCGGTCGGTTGGACGAGCGCGTAATTACGGATTACCTGTGGCATTCTGTGCGGTGTCATGCCTGACCTCTCATTCAACATTCCGATAACCGACCTAGAACCTGAAACCGCCGTTCTCCAATGGTTCACGCTGCTCGGTGAACTTTGCGCCGCGATCGACTACGACACCGCCGAGGGCATATTCGCGGATGACATTGTGTCGTTCGGGACCCGGGCGGACATCGTCACCGGCCTCGACAACCTACGACGCAACCAGTGGGAGGGTATCTGGGGCAACATCGCTGACTTCAAGGTTGCAACGGAGTCCATCATGGGCTTTGGTGATGATGACGTCGCGTGGGGCGTCGCCACCTGGACATCGACCGGGTTCGACGAGGACCACAAGCCCTTTCACCGGCCCGGGAGAGCGACCGTGACCATGGCACGCCGAAACGGTGCATGGCTTGCAACCCACACGCACTTCTCCCTCAATCCCGGAACCCCGCCAAAGACGTACGGCCGGGGCTAAAACTCCTACTCCCAGCGGGAGAAGGCCCAAAGTATCGAGTGTGAGGGAGAAGATCGGTCGTCCGTAACTTTTCTCAATCCCTCAACACCCACGGAGTCATAATTGCTCACCGAGAAACAGCACAGCACCGGCGAGATGACCCTCAACTACGCCGAGGGCGACAACCGGGGCGACCCCATCGTTTTCATCCACGGCATTGGTGGCCGATGGCAGCAGTGGTCGCAAGAGATCGGCCTCGTTTCGCACACCTGGCACCCGTACTCGGTGGACCTCCGAGGCCATGGAAAATCCTCGTCAGCAGAGACGGGATACAAGTTTGGTGACTACCCCCGCGACATCATCTCACTGCTCGAAAACGAGATCGAGGGACCGGCCGTACTGGTCGCCCACTCGCTGGGCGCGGTCACCGCAATCGGCGTTGCAAGTAGACGACCGGACCTCGTGCGCGCCGTCGTCCTCGAAGACCCGCCCATCTTCTCCCACCAGCGCCTCGGCCGCAGCCGCAGGGCTGACGAGTTCGCTCAGATTCAGGCGTTAGCTCGTAAAAACCTCAGCGCTTCTGAGTTGATCCCGCTCGTCGCCAAAATGTACCCGGATCAGAACGCCGCCGAAGTCCGATCCCGAGCCATCTCGTACACCGGCCTCGATCCAGATGTCTACACACCCACACTGGACGGCTCCACGATGGACGGCTTTGACGCCGAGGCAAGCCTGTCCGCCATCGAATGTGCGGCACTGCTCCTGCAGGCGGACCCTGCGATGGGCGCGGCTATGACAAACGAGGAAGCGGAACGCGCGGCTAGGCTGATCCCGGACTGCACCTTCGTCCAGATGCAGGGAGTCGGACACGGCATCCACAGAGGCGATCCCATCAACTTCCGCCGCGTAATGTTCGACTTTCTGGACACGATCTAGACGTCGAATCCAGACTCGATACCCGGGTCTATACTTCATGTACTGCCGCAGCGTATCTCTATAAGTAGGGACTCATATGATCACCACAGCCCGATTCAAGAACGTCATCACCTCTGAGGAAGAGCTGAGAGAACAACTCGGCTGGCCTTCCGAGCGTGCCCGCGAGAAGACCATCACGGCGCTTGATCAGCACTGCCGTGACATCATCGCCGCCTCCCCGATGGCGTTTATCGCGACCACCAACGCCGATGGCACCGTTGACGTGTCCCCAAAGGGTGACCCCGCTGGTTTCGTCACCGTGCTCGATGACAACACTCTTGTCATACCTGACCGCCCGGGCAATCGACGTTTTGACGGACTCATCAACGTCATCAGTAACCCCGGTATCGGCATGATCTTCATCGTCCCGGGCATGCGCGAGACGCTCCGGGTCAACGGCACCGCCACAATCGTCAGAGACCCGGAACTGCTGGAGTCGCTTGCAATGGACGGCAAACTGCCGTGGCTGGCGATCGTTATCGACGTCAAAGAAGCCTTCATGCACTGCCCGAAGGCGTTTCTCCGGTCCAACCTCTGGGACGCCGAGACCTGGCCGTCCCGGGACTCCCTGCCGTCAATGGCCTGCGTTCTTAACGACCACGCGCTTGGCGGAAAAGGCAACGTGGAAGAGCTGGAAGCTGATATGGCGGAACGTAACAAGACCCAGCTTTACTAGCCAAACACATAAAAGGAAAACTACCGGAACGGGGCGGGCGTCAGCCCGCCCTTCCCGCGTCCACCATGCCGCCCCAATTCGCATCCAATAAATACGCCGCGCCCGTTATGTCACTGGCCTACGAATCCGGCCCAAACAACGGTCCTCCGGTCGTGTTCCTCCACGGACTGGGCGCCAGGCGCCAGGACTGGAGGGCCATACTCCCGGAGTTCGCAACCGACTACCACGTATTCGCACCCGATTTGCGGGGCCACGGCGATTCAGGACGCGTTCCCGGCGAATACAGGTTCGCCCAGTACGCGGACGACATAGTGCCGTTTCTTCGGGACGTTGTCGGAGAGCCCGCGGCGCTGGTCGGCCACTCGCTCGGAGGCGTAATTGCAACGGTGATCGCAGCCGATCATCCGGAACTGGTATCGTCGGTGGTCGCAGCCGACCCTCCGCTTTTCGCCAGACGCCGTGCACCGAACGGGAACGCCACGAAGTACCATGAGCGCTTCAAAAGGGCGCAGGAACTTGCCGCGTCTGACATGTCCGAGATCGGGCTGTTCACCATGTTGCAAAAACGGTCTCCAAATCGACCGGCGTACGTAACCAGGGCGCTCGCCCGAAACCTCGTCAAACTTGACCCTGATGTTTTCACGCTAGCGCTTGAGGGCGGAAAGCAGCTCGACTTTGACGTAGAGGATCTCGTTTCGCGATTGACTCGTCCGTTGCTGCTGATACTGGCTGCCCAGACAAACGACGCTGCCACAACCGAGGAAGATGCGGCATGGGCCTCCGAGAAAAACTCGCTCATTTCGCAACTGCTGATAAAAGGCGCAGCCCACGAGATACACCACTCCCACCGGGACGAGTTCGTCAAAGCCGTACGCGAATTCACAGCCGTTGACGACGAGGATTGACTCCCTCGGGCCGGTTCGTTGTTCACGGCCCTGACCGCTGCTAAGCTTTCGCCGCCCTCGATATCCATCCCTGATCTGAATACCGGAGCTTGAATTGGACTTCACCCTCATCGCCCATCGTGGCTACTCGTTTAGCGCGCCGGAAAACTCGTTCGAGGCATTCGATATGGCCCTCGAACGGGGATTCAACAACTTTGAACTGGACGCCCAGATCACGAAAGACGGGCAGCTCGTTGTTTTCCACGACCAGACCGTTGACCGGGTGACCGACGGCAGCGGAGAGGTCTCAGACCACACGCTTGAAGAGTTGCGAGCGCTGAAGTTGATCGGCGGGTATGAGTTCGAGAGCGACTACTCCGACGCGTACATCATGTCGTTAGATGAATTCCTGGGCCGATACGCCGGGCGTGCCCACCCTCACCTTGAGCTCAAGTCACGTGAGGCGGCGCTGCCGGGGATGGTTGCGGAGGCGCTCAAACGCCACGGATGGCTCGATGTCGCAGACACAGGCATGTTTGACGCCCCGGGCATCACGATATCGTCATTCTGGGCCGACCAGCTTTACCGGTCCAAACTTCGGCTGCCAAACGTTCGCCACGGTTGGCTCATTCACGAACTCACCGAGGAAACGGTGGACGTGTGTGTGAAACTCGGTTTTGACTCGGTCTACCCGCAAGCCGGGGCTGCCACGAAAGAGTCGGTCAGCCACGCCTACGACCGCGATCTCAGCGTACGCGGCTGGGGCATCGATAATGACGACGACATGGCGCGGATATACCGCTCGGGCGCAGGTGGCACGACCGTGAACTGGCCGGGCGAGGCAAAGGCGTTTCTTGCAAACTTGCCCGAGTAGCGTGGCGCTCCCCTCTATCAGCGGGAGAGGGCCAACGCGTCAACGGTGAGGGAGAAGTCTTTCACCGCGATACCTGTCCTTTGCCGACCGCTATGTCCTGAGGCTCTCGAAGGACCGGTACTACCCGTAGCCACGCTGCTCCACCCAATAACTCCCGGGAAAACAATCTATGCTGACCTATGACGCCGTCATCAAAGGCGGCCGCGTTCTAGACCCCGCCAACAAGACGGACGCCGTGCTAGATGTCGGCATAATCCACGGCCGGATCGATGCAGTGGGTGAAGGTCTGGAACCGTCAGCCGGAGGCCGGACAATCGATGCCTCCGGCCGATGGGTCATGCCGGGTCACATCGACACCCACGCCCACGTCTCATCGGCGGGTGACGAGCGCAACGTTGACCGCGCCCTCGGCCTCGCCATGCTTGCCGAGTCCGGGACCACGACATGTCTGGATCTGGGCGGCACGCCCGAAGCCGTCTCGGACGGGATCACGCGATTGGGCGCAGGCATCAACGTCGCCGGTGTCCTGACGCTCATCCCACACCTGACCATCCCGCAGGATGATCCGCCGATAGCGATGATGCGGGACATCGTGTCGGACGCACTTACCCGGGGCGCAGTCGGCGTCAAGATGATCGGCGGTTACCATCCCTTCACGCCGGAATCGACCGCCGGAGTGATCGAGGCCGCCAACGAGCAGATGGCCTGGGTCGCATTCCACCTGGCAACCAAGGACAGCAGTAGCACCCTGGAAGGGTTGCGAGAGGTGCCGGACCTGCTCGGGGATGGTCGGCTCCACGTGGCGCACGTCAACTCCTACTGCCGAGGCATGATCCTCCCGGCCGAGCAGGAGTGCAGGGAGGCATTCGAGATCCTGGAAAGCGTTCGTGGCCAGGTCGTCACGGAAGCCTATCTGGCGCAGATGAATGGCACGAACGGTCTCTGTGATGAAGACGGCAACATCGTCGCCAACGTGCCGCAGAACTGCCTCAAGGCTCGTGGCTACCCGACGACGGAAGCCGGGATGCGACAGGCGCTGCTCGACGGCTACGGCTTTGCGCAGACCGTGCGGGACGGCCGCGTTGTGCTGGTCACAGGCCAGGAAGCGGTCGATATCTGGGAGGCGGCCAACACCGCAGCCAGCCTCAGTTTTCCGGTGAACCCGGCATCTTCCGCATTCACCCTCGCCACGGAGCAGTACGAACCGTCCGATAGTGGATCGCCGGACGAAGCAAAATTCCGCATCGACGCCGTCAGCACCGACGGTGGCGCGATACCGCGGAATGTGGCGATCGAACGCACCATGGCACTGGTCAACTTCGGCGCGCTCACCCCGCTCAACGCTGTCCAGAAGCTCTCATACAACCCATCAAGAATGATCGGCCTGCTGAACAAGGGTCACTTCTCGGAAGGCGCTGACGCCGATATCACGATCGTCGACCCTGACTCCGGGCTGGCGACGATGTCTCTGGTTGCCGGCGAGGTGATCATGGAAAACGGGAAGTCGATCGCATCCGGCGGCGCATGGATTGTCACCGGGGCCGGCGAGGATGCAGCAAAAGCCAGTGGCCTGAAGTACGACGTGGTTGACCTGGAAGCGTCTCAGTTATACGCAGATTGGCGTTAGGCCCGAACCACTCGATACCAATCGGCGCATCTGTCCTACAATCGCCGTTCCGTTTTAGGTCCGACAGGTGCTGACGCGCCTGATCGAGCGGAGAACTGTCATTCTGAGTCGAGGCGAAGAGCCTGACTCAGGAATCTGACGGTTGTTGAACATGAACGCCGCGTCTCCGCATCCAAGACCGTTCTTCCGGTTCTGATGCGATCACTGAATTGGCGGGGGACGCGAGAGAAGTTATCGCCGAGAGACAACGAACACACGGAAATCCGTGAGATTCTTCGCCTCGGCTCAGAATGACAGCACAAGCCTGTTGAATTCCGAATAAGTGCCCAACCGGGCCTAGCCCCGCCCGAGCACCTTCATCCCTGCGTTCAGTGTCTCCACAATCTTGTCCACGTCGTAGACACACCCGTTCCAGGTACCGCCGCTGGCGTGCTGCAACGCCGCCCATAGACGGCTGTCGTCCGGCATACCGGGGTGTGCAGCCAGATCGCCGGGATCGCCGCGCCTGGCCAGCTCCTCTGTGCCCCACTCAGCGCCGTGCTCTTCGTCCCCGTGCCCCACCATATCAACCGAACCCTCGAGTTTGTTCTGGTCGACCTCGATGTGGATTATGTCGCCATCCTGGACCCGGCCGATCGGACCGCCCGCAAGCGCCTCAGGGCCGATGTGCCCGATACATGCGCCCGTCGAGACGCCGGAGAACCGGGCGTCCGTGAGCAGGGCGATCTCCTTGCCGTAAGACAGATATTTCAACGCCACCGTGACCTGGAAAACCTCTTCCATTCCGGTCCCTAGCGGCCCGCCGCATGTCATCACGATGATCTCGCCCGGCTTCACCCGGTCATCGCCACGTGATTTGATGGCTCGGATCGTGTCTAACTCACTCCGGAACACGCGAGCGTGACCGGTCTTGCGGTATACACCATCGTCGTCAACGACTGAGGGGTCGATCGCAGTGCTCTTGATCACCGAACCTTCCGGAGCGATGTTCCCCTTCGGGAACGTCACCGTACTGGTCAGGCCCTTGGAGCGTGCGCGATCCGGGTTCATGATCACGTCGTCCGGGTCGATCCCATCGGCGTCGGTCAGCCGCTTCCGGAGGGCGACCCGGCGTTCCGAGTCCTCCCACCAGTCAAGCGTCTCGCCAAGGGTCTGGCCTGACGCGGTCAAAGCGTCCGTGTGGAGCAGCCCCATACGGCGCAGGTGGAGCATCACCTCCGGCACACCGCCGGCGGCGAAAAGCTGCACCGTCGGGTGCATCACCGGGCCGTTCGGAAGGACATCAACGATCCGGGGCACCTGAAGGTTCAGACGATGCCAATCGTCCACCGTCATCATCTTGCGACCGGCCGCGTGTGCGATCGCAGGCAGGTGGAGGATCAAGTTTGTCGATCCGCCACATGCGGCGTGCACCACCATCGCGTTCTCAAAGGCGTCGTCCGTGAGGATGTCCGCTGAGGTCACACCGCGCTTTTCAAGCTGGACCAGCGCCGCCGCTCCTCTACGTGCGTTGTCCAGCCAGATGTCCTGGCCGGACGGAGCGAGCGCTGAGTGAGTGACCGAGAGGCCGAGCGCCTCAGCGATTACCTGTGATGTGCCAGCGGTTCCGAGGAACTGGCAGCCGCCTCCGGGCGTCCCGCAGGCGTGGCAACCGAGCGATGCGGCATCGACAAGGCTGAGTTCGCCCTGGGCATGGCGGGCGCCGATCGACTGTATCTCCGCCGCGTTTTCGCCGTGGGTCGGAGGCAGTGTCACCCCGCCGGGGACGAGCACGGACGGGCGGTCGCGCAACCCCGCCATCGCCATCATCATCGCTGGCAAGCCCTTGTCACATGTGGCCACGCCGAGTACGCCCTTCGAGGTCGGCACGGATCGCGCCAGCCGCCTGAAGACGGTGGCCGCATCGTTGCGATATGGCAGTGAATCAAGCATCCCTGTCGTGCCCTGTGTACGACCGTCGCATGGGTCAGAGCAGTACGCGGCGAAAGGCAAGGCGCCAAGATTTCGCAGTTCGTCCGCCGCCTCTGCGATGAGCAACCCGAGTTCGTAGTGGCCCGTGTGTATGCCGAGGGCAAGCGGCTTGCCGTCAGATCCGCGCATCCCGCCGAGGGTGCTCAGGATCATGAACTGCGTCCGCAGCAACTCGTCCGGATTCCAGCCCATCCCCGCGTTCTGAGTCATGCCGAAGATATTTCCGCTGGGCTCCTCGATCAGCATTTCGCTCGTAAGGGGAAGGCTGCCGAGCGGGCCGTCTGCGGACAGATCTATATCCCACATTCCGGTATTTGTGGTCTCACCAAGGATGCGCGCCTGTCCGGAATCCGCCGCCTGGTCGCTGCTCGTGGTGATCATGCAAAATCCAATCGCTCAAAGGTTTCGCTGTATCGCTAAATAAGTTTTTGAGATTTTCATATCAATGAAGTGGCGCGAGGGTAAGCGAGTAACGCCCGAATCGCTACACGCCGCCGACGGATATACCGTTTATGGCAAAGGGTGGGACAAGCGCCGCGCTTACGGGTTGGTGGCGTACGTACACTGCGAGACCGCCTGCGTTGTCCTTTTTCGTCTCGGACTCAGAATGACAGTGTTTGGGGTGACTGATGGGATGTTAGATGGGTTTCTGGTGGATCCATGGCGCAACGAGGCACGGGCATTTCGTTAGATGAAATTGGAATTGTGGGTCATTTGTTCCCCGTGCCGGCTCCGACCTGGCGCTGCGATTTCGCCCTCAACCAGATCATTTCGTGAGCGATATTCTTTCGTACCGAACGGGAAGTTGACGAGTATCTAAGGAAGATGTTTAGTAAACCCGCTGCAATAGAAGTCGCGCGGGCGTAGACTGCCCGTCGGAATAGTGCGTATAAACGGTCGGCGATTCCGGATGTAGTATCGAATGATCGGATGTGCGGCGACGAACAACCGCAGGCTCGGTTCCCCCGGTAGATGTTGATGGCATCTGACCGGTGCAATAAGCACATCGTGCAGGGCGTGACCAGGGCGTCCGACGATTGAGAGGTTAAGAAACGGCCAGCAATACGAACACCCCCAAGAGACCTGCGAGCGTCGCTGGCAGACCAAACCGCCGCGCCGTTCCGCCTCCCGGACAGTCCGCCAGCGTCCTCTGGCGGTTGGCCAAACTCACGGCCACGACGAGCCCGGGACTCCTTCTCTTTGGAACCGTTGCGATCCTCGGCACGTCCATCTTCTTCGTCCTGATTCCGGTCCTACTAGGCAACGCAGTTGATGAAGCGATAGGGCTCACCCGCGATGGTGTCGACTCTGACGCAGCGCGGTCTGCACTTCTGGATGCGGCAATCGTCATCATCGGCGTAAGCGTCCTCAGGGGCATATTCGCGTATGGCCAGATGTACTCCGGTGAGGTACTTGGCCAATCGCTCGCTACGGTGCTCAGAAACCGCTACTACGAGAAACTTCAACGCCTGAGCTTCTCGTTCCACGACATCGCCCACACCGGCAACCTGATGTCACGGGGTATCTCAGACATCGACGGCGTCCGGATGTTCGCCAACACCGGCATGCTGCGCGTCCTCTATCTGATTCTCCTGATCATTGGCAGTGCCTACCTGATGCTCACCCTGGACTGGCAGTTGGGGTTGCTCACCCTGGCGTTCGTGCCGATCGTCGCGTTCCAGGGAACGATCATGCGTTTACGGTCCCGTGCGATCTGGATTCGAATCCAGGAACAAATGGGTGTGGTTAACACGGCCCTCCAGGAAAACCTGGGCGGGGTCCGTGTGGTCAGATCGTTCTCCGGCCAGGAACACGAGGAACGCAAATTTGCCGACTCCTCGGACGAAGTTCGGGTGATGATGGACGAGGCCGCCGAGATACGCGCATCCAACGGCAGCTTCATGACCTTCTCCCTTCTGGTCGCCTACTCGGTGCTCCTGTGGTTCGGCGGCTCCAAGGTCATCGACGGCGAGATGACCATAGGAGATCTGACTCGGTTCCTCACCTTCCTTGGGTTGCTCCAAATGCCGATCAGGATGCTGCCGATGCTCATCAACTCATGGGCACGGGCATCCTCAGCCGGGTCAAGACTTTTCGAAATCCTTGATCTGGAACTTCCGATCCAGAACAGTCCGACGGCCCAGCCGCTTCGCATCACTGAAGGCGTGCTCCGCTACGAGGATGTCTCGTTCGCATACGAAGACATGCCGGAAATTCCCGTCGTCAAGAACATCAGCTTTGAGGCCCGGCCCGGCCACACAATCGGAATCGTAGGGCCGCCCGGTAGCGGCAAGACTACGATTGCTCAGCTTGCGCCCCGCCACTACAACGTTAACGGCGGACGCATCACAATAGACGGACAAGACATCCGCGAGGTGACGCTTGAGTCGCTGAGGCAGCGGGTCAGGCTGGTCCAGCAGGACACGTTCCTCTTCCGGGACACCGTTAGCGACAACATCGCTTACGGCGAGCCGGACGCGGACGAAGGCCGGATCATTGATTCTGCTGAAGACGCCAGGCTCCACCAGCACATCACGGGCATGCCGGAAGGCTACGACTCGATGGTGGGCGAACGCGGCGTTTCCCTCTCAGGCGGTCAGCGCCAGCGCATGGCCATCGCACGGGCGATCGTCCTGCAACCCAAGATCTTCATATTCGACGACTCAACGTCTGCCATCGACGCCGCCACAGAACGGCTGATCCGGGAACAGATCGCTCAGCGGGCTGCGGACGCCACGACCATCATCATCGCCCACCGCTTGAGCACACTCCTCAGTGCAGACGAGATCCTGGTCATCGACGAGGGGCGGATCATAGAGCGCGGCTCACATGAAGAGTTACTGAAGCTCGACGGCCGCTACCGTGAGATGCACGACCTTCAGATTCGTCCTACTGACGATCTCAGCGGCGACTGGTTCGGGCTGAACAAAGCGCCGGAGCCGACGGGAGGCGACGACTAATGGCCTCCAACGTAGGCGCAAGCCAGCCACCGCAGGACACCGGGAAGCGCGAGCGCAAAAGAACGCTCATGGGCGAGGGGAAACGTCTACCTCCGGGCCAGTACCTGGACATCGACGATGTATTTGGACCGTCGTTCGACGGAGAGGTGTTCAATCGCTTCCTCGGTTTCGTAGCGCCGTATAAGAAAAAGGTAATAATCGGCCTGATCGCCGTCCTGGCGTTCAGCCTGACGACGCTCGCCGTGCCGCTCATCGTCCAGTACGCAGTAGACGACGCTCTTGAAGTTGGCGCCAACAGAACCGCGCTCGCCTGGGTTGCCGGCCTGCTTATCGCAGTAGCCACCATCAACTGGGCCTCGAACCACATTCAGCAGGTCGTCGTGGGCCACATGTCGAATGCCATGCTGTTCGATATCCGGCGGGCCATGTTCCATCACCTCCAGCGCGTCGGGTTGTCTTTCTCAGACAAGACAGAGGTCGGGGCCATCATGTCCCGTACCCAGGGCGACACCGGGGCTCTCCAGGAATTTATGGAGACGATGGTTCAGGCGCTCGGCGACATCGCCATATTGATCGGCATCGTCGCCATCCTTCTGTTCCTCGACTTCCGTCTCGGACTCATGGTTCTCACCGTGATCCCGATCATGATGGGACTTCGCCTCGTATGGCTTCCGCGTGCCCGGAGACGCTTCCTCTACGCCCGGATCACGCAGTCAATCTGTAACGGCGCACTCGGCCAGAACGTAAACGGTGTGCGAGTGGTGCAGGGCATGCGTCGCGAGCCGGTGAACCTGGCGCGCTACGAAGGCCTGACCGCCAACAACCTGCGAGCGACCAAGATGGCGGCTACTTTCAGCGCCATCCTCATGCCCATCGTTGAGCTACTCACCGGCGTCGCATGGGCCATAGTCATCGTGGTCGGAGGACTCTTCGTCCTCGACGAAACGATGACCATCGGCACCATGATCGCTTTCCTGATGCTCGTCCGGCAGTTCTTTGACCCGATCCGAAACCTCACGATGCACTACAACATCCTGCAGCGAGCGATGGCGGCCGGCGAGCGGATTTTCGAACTGCTGGACGTCGAGCCTGAGGTCGAAGACAAGGAAGGTGCAATAGAACTCACGAGCATCGACGGGTCGATCGAGTTCGAGAACGTTACCTTTGGTTACGACCCCGACAACCCGATCCTGCACGATATTTCATTCAAGGTGGAACCCGGTGAAGTTGTCGCCCTTGTGGGTCCGACCGGTTCCGGCAAGACCAGCATTACCGCCCTCACGCATCGCTTCTACGACGTGCAAAAAGGTGTGGTCCGGGTTGGCGGATATGACGTTAAGGACGTGACGCAGAAGTCATTAGGCCACCACGTCGGAATGGTTCTGCAAGAGCCGTTCCTGTTTTCCGAGACGGTGGCTTCGAATATCAGGTACAACACGCCGGATGTCGATATGGACCAAGTGATTCAAGCGGCAAAGACGGTCGGCGCGCACGACTTCATCGAGCGACTACCCAAGGGCTACGAAACGGTGCTTGAGGAGCGTGGCTCCAACCTGTCCATCGGACAGCGCCAGTTGATCAGCTTCGCCCGTGCGATCGTGGCGGACACAGAGATTCTTGTGCTGGATGAAGCGACTGCGAGCATCGACAGCTACACAGAGCTGATGATCCAGAAGGCGCTCGCGAAGCTGCTGCAAGGCCGGACGGGCGTGATGATCGCCCACCGACTGGCGACGATCCGCGGCGCAGACAGGATTATCGTCCTGCAGGACGGGCGGATCGTCGAGATCGGAAACCACGATGAGTTGATGGAGAAGAAGGGGCTGTACTTCAAGCTCTACTCGCTCAACTACTCGTCGTTTGATGACATCCCGGAAGAAGTAATCCAGGAAGTAGCAGCCTCTGTAGCAGGCGAATCCAGCCGCTAGTGGGCGACACACCTGAACCGTTGCCCTGGCCCCGGTCAGCGTCCTGAGGCTCTCGAAGCGTGTGCTAAGCCCGACGAAGTGGACCGGAATCGCTCAATTACGCGCTGGCGTCATGCCGCTTTTCAAGCGGCACAACCTTCACCTCAATCTTCTCCCGACCGGGAGAGGAGAATGAGCGACGAATCTTGTTGCGCATGAACATGGGCCGCACACTTTCCAATAAATCCCCTCTCCGATGAGAGAGGGCAAGGGAAGTCCAAGTGGTGACAACAACGTCGCCACCCTCCTTACAGAAGCGTCCCCTGCGCCGAATTGTCTCTGCCCGGCGGCACTCCCGCATGCACCGAGCCCTCGGGCGTCACACGACGTCCTCCCGGGGTCCGGATAATGAATCCCAGCTTGAGCAAGAACGGCTCAACCACGTCTTCAAGCGTTTGAGTCTCCTCGTTGACCGTTGCTGCGATCGCAGCGATACCGGCCGGCCCGCCTTTGTACTGGTGGGCGAGTGTCGTCAAATACAACCGGTCCAGCCGGTCCAGCCCCATCTCATCGACGCCCTCCATGTCTAGCGCAGCCGCCGCGACATCGCGATTGACTCGCCCGTCACCCTCGACCTGCGCAAAATCCCGGACGCGTCGTAGCAGCCGGTTCGCGACACGTGGCGTTCCGCGCGAACGACGCGCGATCTCCGCAGCGCCTTCTTCATCGGCCTCGACACCCAGGATCCCGGCCGACCTCGTGACCACAGAGGTCAACTCATCGTCCGAGTAGTACTCCATGTGATAAACCATGCCGAAACGGTCCCGGAGCGGCGAGCTGAGCAGTCCGGCCCGGGTGGTAGCTCCGACAAGCGTGAATGGCTGTAGAGGAAAACTGAGCGTTTTTGCGTAAGCGCCGGAGCCGGTCACGAAATCGACCCTGTAGTCCTCCATCGCCGAGTACAGATACTCTTCAACGGCGCTCGACAGCCGGTGGATCTCGTCGATAAACAGGACGGCCCCGGACTCAAGATTAGACAGCAGCCCCACCATGTCCGCCGGACGTTCAAGTGCCGGGCCGGAGGTGTGTTCCAGCCGGACATTCATCTCGCGGGCGATGATGTGTGCAAGGGTCGTCTTCCCGAGTCCCGGAGGTCCGTGGAACAACACGTGATCGACCGGTTCGCCGCGATTCACGGCGGCGGTCACGGCGATCTTCAGGCTGTGCATGAGGTTCTGCTGGCCAACGTACTCGTTAAAGTCGCGCGGCCTTAGCTTGAGAATCGCCAGGTCTTCAGACTCGGCGCGCTCTCCGGCCACGATCCGCAACTCGGCGTCCGCTGCCTGTTTGGCGTCGCCTTCCTGCTCATTGTCGCCGCCCAGGGTGACGGTTTCTCTTGCCAGGACACTTACCTCACAGGGCGTATCAAGTTGGGGTTAAATCAGGGCTACCGCTCAACGTTCAGACAGATCATCGCGCCCTTAGCCAGCTATCGCCTGCGCCTTGAAAATTTCACGTATCAACTCTTCGGGCGCCCCCGCAAGGTCCGGATTTGCCCTCAGCGCTTCATCCACATCTCGCTCCGCCTCCGGCTGTCGATACCCGAGATTCACGAGAACATCGATCGCTTCGTCCCGTCCTGTCACGGCGCCTACCACCGGCTGCACTGGCGCGTCGTAGCCCTCATCCCGGAGCATCGCAGTCTCGACGACCTTGCCCTTTAGCGTGGCGATCATCTTCTGCGCCGCGCGTGCGCCTATGCCCGGCATGCGTTGAAGAACTCGCAAGTCCTCGGCCTCAATCGCCTGGGCGATGGTGGACACGGAGAAGATCATGGCCTTCGCGGCGCGCACTGGCCCGAGTCCCTCGACCTGTATCAACTGCTCAAAGAATGCGCGCTCATGGCTGCGTTGGAACCCCACGAGGACCGGCTTCGGCTGCCGATCCGTCACGTGGTAGTACACCTCAAGGGCGAGATCGTCGCCGACCAATACAGGTCGTGCGGACAGCGCGCTCATCACGAACTGCGGCACCACGATCTGGTATCCAACGCCGCCGGCGTTGATTACGACGGTCTCGGTGGACCTGTCGAAGCGATGGACTTTGCCCTCGATATAGCTAATCAAATCTCTGGCCCCGCTATGCCAACACCCGGAACCAACCGGACCCGGGTGGGTGGACTGTTGTCGGTTAAATAGCCTTTGCCGCTGGACTGTCCGACATCATTGCATGGCAGATGGCGATGGAGAACGCATCCGCCACGTGTTCATTGTCGAGACCGGGCAGTCTGAGATGGACGGCCACCGCACGTTGAACCTGATCTTTATCGGCGCGCCCGGAGCCTGTGACGAGGTTCTTTGCCTGGGTCGGTTGATAGTGGAACACCGGTATACCGACTTCACCCGCTGCGAGCACGACCACCCCGCGGGCGTGTCCCATGATGATCGCCGTCTTAAGGTTCCGGTACCGCGAGTGAAGGTCTTCGACCGCCATCACATTAGGTTTGTACTCCTCGAGCACCTCTTTGATGTCGCGATAAATCGCAGCGAGCCTGAACTCCAGCGCGTCGGACGCCTTCGTCTTTGAGATCCCACCCTCAATAGCGACCGTCGACCGCCCGTTGACATCGATAACACCGTATCCGGTGGTTACGAGTCCGGGGTCCACGCCGATTATTCGCATACGAGAGGTGCCAAAATATTCTGGGCCTGATAAATTTAAGGGCTGAAGTCTGGGATTCGGGGATCACAGATTGGCCCCAAATACCGTGATAACTGCGGCTTCGCCGTCAATACTCCCCTTTGCCCGCGTTGGGTGTCAACGCGCCGGCGTCATTCAGAACTCACCAACCCGTGTTCCGGGGCGCTATGATCTTGGCCGCATACCGACAATCGTGCCGATGTCTTGAGTGACCTCGGCCTTCCGACGACCCCTGCTGGGCCGTAATAGCCACCCCCTGCGGGTACACACAGCCCCTGCGAGCACACCAAGAAGAGGAAACATGGCCGAACCTGAATCGATATTGGTGGTCACGCCGCATCCGGACGACTCCGAGTCGGCGGCCGGCGGGACGATCGCCAAATGGTGTGCCGAGGGCAAGAAAGTGACCCTCGTCGTATGCACAAATGGCGACAAAGGTTCAAGCGATCGGTCGGTAGTACCGGCAGAACTGGCCGAACTCCGGGAGAAGGAAACGCTTGAAGCCGCCCGCGTCTACGGTCTCGCCGGCGTCGAGTTTCTCCGGTTCCCCGATCAGGCGCTCGACGACACCGATGAGTTCCGGGAACGGATCGTGTGGGCGATCCGCACGCACAAACCGGACTTGCTGATGTGCATCGACCCCGGCCGGCCGTACATCCGCCATCGTGATCACTATTACTCCGGGAGGGTGACGCTGGACGCCGTTTTCCCGTACTCACGTGACCATCTGGCCTATCCTCAACACTTGGAGGCTGGTCTGGAGCCACACAGGATCGAAGAGATCTGGCTGTTCCGGCCACAAGAGCCGAACATGTATGTGGACGTGACGGACTACTTTGAGACACGCCAAAAGGCACTGCACTGTCACTTCAGTCAGGTCGGAGCACGAAGCGAAGAACGAGACGAACGCTCCCGCAAACGACTCGCCGAGACCGGCGCGAAGAACGGCATGGGACTCGCCGAGTCGTTCATGAAGATAGAGATGTTCAGGTAGTTAAACCCCGATCGAACCCAGCCACAGGATCCAGCCCATGCAACCCTTCTACACGGAACAACAGGAACTGCTCAAAAGCACCGTTGCCGAGTTCGCCGCCAACGAGGTGGCTCCTTACGCGGTCGAGGTTGATGCAGAAGAGAAGTTCCCGAAACGCCAGATGGAGGGCCTCGGAGAGCTGGGACTCCTGGGGCTGAGCATCGCCGAGGAAGCCGGCGGTGCGGGCGGTGGATATAAAGACCTGATGGTGGTGCTTGAAGAGATCGCCGCCGTCTGCGGGTCCACGAGCACCGTACTCGCCACCCATATATCGCTCTCCGCCCAGACGATCGCCAAAGCCGGGGACGAAGACCAACTTCGACGTTGGATCCCGGACATGGCTACGGGCAAGCGTATTGGCGCGTTTGCGCTGACCGAGCCCGGAACCGGCTCGGATGCCCTGATGCTGTCCACGACGGCGGTCCAGGACGGCGACGACTACATCCTCAACGGCACGAAGCACTTCATTACGAACGCCGAAGCCGCCGAGATATTCGTTGTCTTCGTGACCCACGACAAGGCGCTGCGATACAAGGGCATCAGCGCACTGGTCGTTGAGCGGGACACGCCCGGGTTCAGCATCGTTCCGCAACACGGAAAGATGGGCATGCGCGGCTCGTCCACGGCCGAACTGATCTTTGATGAATGCCGGGTGCCGGTGGTCAACCGGCTTGGCGAAGAAGGCGAGGGCTACTCGATAGCCCTCAAAACGCTCGACTCAAGCCGAGTCTCGATAGCGGCACAGTGCATCGGGTTAGCGCGTGGCGCGTTGGATGCCGCGACGACGTACGCAACGCAGCGCGTGGCGTTCGGCGGGCCGATAGCTGAAAAGCAGGCGATCGCGTTCATGCTCGCCGACATGGCGACGGAGGTGGACGCCGCACGGCTCATGACTTACCGGGCGGCGGCACTCGTGGACGAAGGGCTGCCACACGGGGTTGAATCGGCGATGGCGAAGCTGTACGCCTCGGAGTCTTCGGGACGAGTCGCCCACAAGGCGCTCCAGATCCACGGCGGCACCGGATACTTCCAGCCGTCAATCGTGGAGCGAATCTACCGCGACCAACGTGTGACCGAGATTTACGAAGGCACATCTGAAATTCAACGACTGGTCATTTCAAGGGCGCTGATCGACAGAGCAAACGCCTGAAACGGCTAGGGGCGTCGATAATGGCGGGTTCAGCTTCACTAAGACCCGCATTATCAGTCGTCCAGCCCACACCCACACCGCCCCCAACCGTGCCGAACTCCCCGGTTTCTTGCGCCCCAGAAGACGTAGCGCGATAATTTCCCAGTTAATTTGATTTCAACGTCTGAATAATCGCGCCCGTTCGAGTAACTACGATCACTCAGATCGCCCCGGACACGGGGCAGCGAGCCGGGACACTCCCCCCGGAAATACAAGGGTAATTCAAACCTACAAACCTCATGATCTACAACGTCGCGGCACTCTTATCTGGAGAACTTGGAGCCACCCGCGCCTATTCGATTGAAGACGAGTTCATCACTCATGAAGACGGCGACTTTCATGGGATTTCGGGCGTATTCAGACTCACTCGGACGGATCGTGGAATATTACTGAGAGGCGAAGCTACGGGCGCAACCGTCAATGAATGCGCTCGATGCCTGGAAACTGCGGTCTTAGTTATAACCACCGTCGTCGAGGACGAATACTTCCCCGTCAACGGAGACCTTGGCCCCGGCTCATCGCTCATACGACAGGAGGTCGTTGAGGAAGAAGAAATACCGGAATTCTGGATAGACGAAGCCAATGACCTGGACTCATCTGAGGCGATCAGGCAAGGATTCGTATCTGAGACACCGATGGTGCCTCTTTGCCGGCAAGACTGTGCCGGAATCTGCCCGGAATGCGGCACAAACCGAAATACAAAGCCATGCGAGTGCGACACAAGGGTCATCGACCCCCGTCTTGCAGGGCTTCTGAATCTAAAAATCTAGTAAAAACTTGTAACAGGGCCGTAACACGCCAATTCCGCAATGCGCATACCTTGCTTATCGGAATAGGTGAGACGAGACTCCCATCTCGAATCGGTCCACTGGAGAACCTGTAACATGGCCCCGCTTCCAAAGAAAAAACATTCCCGTGCCCGAAAGGGCGGACGCGCCGCCCACCACTTCCTGACCAGGGGAGCGCTCTCGGTCTGCCAGCAGTGCAGGTCGGTCAAGTTGCCGCATCGGGTTTGCCCGACGTGCGGTTACTACAGAGGCCGTTCCGTTGTGGACGTCCAGGACCCGGGAGTTCAGGTTGCAGAAGTTGACGAACACGCAGGACATAACCACTAGGTCCACCAGGCCCCCTGATCAGTATTAGCAGGAGCAGCTAAACCCAGATGTCACCAGCTTCCCAGACCGCCAAGGTCGCCTATCTTTTCCCCGGCCAGGGTTCGCAAACCGTCGGGATGGGCAAGGACCTGTATGACGGCTCGAAAGCCGCAAAAGCGGTCTTTGATGAGATAGATGAAACCCTCGGACGATCGCTGACCTCAATCATGTTCGAAGGTCCCCAGGAAGAGCTGACCAAGACAGAGAACGCCCAGCCCGCCATCACCGCCGTGTCACTGGCCGCCTACAAGGCGCTGGAAAAGGCGATGGGCAGCGCTCCAACCGTCTCGATGGTCGCCGGCCACAGTCTTGGCGAGTACAGCTCCCTCCACGTTGCAGGCGCACTCAGCGTCGCAGACACCGCCAGGCTCGTTGTTGAGCGCGGCCGCTTGATGCAGCACGCATGCGATGAGCGACCCGGCGGAATGGCCGCCCTTCTAGGCATCGACGAACTCTCCGTCGAAGAGATCTGCCGTGAGACGGGCACATACATCTCAAACATAAACACCGATGAGCAGATCATCGTTTCTGGTGACCACATGTCCCTCGCCAAGGCGATCGACCTTGCGGCCGCCCGTGGCGCACGCAAGTGCGTCCCACTTCCCGTCGGTGGCGCATTCCACTCCGGCCTCATGGAACCAGCCCGCTCCGGCCTTCTGGAAGTTATCGACTCGCTTGACTGGCACGACCCCACCGTCCCAGTGATCGCAAACTGTGACGCCCGCGCCATCACGACCGCTGCGGAGATCAAAAAAGAACTGGGCATGCAGATCATGTCCTGTGTTCGCTGGTCTGACTCCATCCGATTCATGCTTGCAGACGGCGTGCGTGACTTCGTTGAGGTCGGCCAGGGCAAGGTTCTCGCCAGCATGATGAGGCGTATCGACCGTGAGGCCACCATCTCTAACATCTCGGACATGGAGTCCGTGGTAGCGCTCGCTAGCTAGAAGTTGGCCGGAAGCGCCGACTTCAAGCATCGAGTAATGAGGTTGCCTTGACCGGCGCGCCCCAGAATCCCAGAAAACCACAGAACCCTGTACCCCAGGGAAATTTTGCCGCGGACTCGGGTGAAATCGCCCCGCAATACGACTCGCGTGGCGACGATATTCCACCACCAGAGCCGCCTCCCGAGATACTTTCTCCACAGACACCCGGTCTCATACACATGGAACCGGACTCTGAGACGGAGTCACCCGTGCCATCTGGACGCCGTGCTGCGCGTGCGGCGGCCACGCAGGCCCTGTACGAGGCGGACAGCATCGGCCACCCCGCTCCAGCGGCGCTACGCCAGATAGCGGAACGCGACGGCCTTGCCGATGACCTGCTCGAATTTGCGATGACGCTGGTGAAATCGGTCGAGGCCAATCGTCTGACCCTGGATGACCGTATCGCCGTACTCGCACCCGCCCGGCCCGTCGCTCGTATAGACAGGGTGGACCGCATAATCCTGCGGCTCGCGCTGGCAGAATTGGCGTTTGAGGGGGATGATCAAGCGCCGCCCGCGGTTATTGCCAACGAGGCCGTGGAGATAGCAAAACTTTACGGTTCAGAAACTTCACCACGGTTTATTAACGGCGTCCTCGGGACGGTGCTACGATAATTCGCCGTCGGATCAAGGCGATAAATACTTGACCGCACGCCGGTGCTCGCCAATAGTGTGGGCCCAGCAATCTGAGAACAGAACCGATCACTCAACAAATATCGACAACGAACTACTGTTACGGAGGTAACGAATGGCGACGGTTTTCGAGCGGGTGCGAGATATCGCGGCCGACAAACTCAGCGTGGAGCCCGATGACATCCAACTCGAGTCGTCCTTCACCGAAGACCTCGAAGCTGACTCGCTTGACGTGGTCGAGCTGATCATGGCTCTCGAAGAAGAGTTCGGTGGCGACGACACGCCGCTGGAGATATCTGACGAAGATGCTGAGGGCCTGAACACCGTCAACGATGTAGTCGAATATCTCGAAGGCAAGGGCGTGAGCGACTAGCTCTATCGCTCGATCTCCGTTTAACCGGCGCTTCCGCTGCGCCGGCCCGGGACTTCTGTCCCGGGATACGGAGAAATGAACACCCCGACCGAACAGTACGGGGAGGCCGAGGCTCAGCATGACTGAACCACCGAACGGTCCAGACCGCGCAGCCCCAGAACGCGTAGCCAGAGATGCTGCATCCACGGGCGACGACAAGTACATAGGTAAGCTGTCCTCAATCGAGGAGATCGCCGCCGTTGTACGAAGTTGTACACGGTGCGGCCTTGCGGGAACTCGGATAAACGCCGTGCCGGGAGAAGGTTCAGACTCTCCATCGATACTGTTTATTGGCGAAGGACCTGGAGCCAACGAAGACCAGCAAGGTCGCCCATTTGTGGGGCGCGCCGGCAAACTACTTGATGAGCTGCTTGGCGTCGTGCCACTGCTTCGATCCGACGTGTACATAACCAACGTCGTCAAGTGCAGGCCGCCGGGAAACCGCGATCCGCTCCCTGAAGAAGTCCGGGCCTGCTGGCCTTACCTGGAAGCCCAGATCAGCCTCCTGAAACCGCACGTTATCGCCACGCTCGGCCGGCATGCGATGAACCGATTCCTGCCGAACGCTCGCATCTCGGATCAACACGGCCGTGCCACCGTGTGGCGGGATATCGTCATTTTCCCGCTTTACCATCCGGCGGCGGCGCTGCGATCCACCACGCTGCGACAAACACTTGAGAATGATATCCGCCGCCTTCCCGCGGCCGTGCTTCAATCGCTTGAGATGAGTGCGGTCCGTAGCCAGACCAGGTCAGAGACAGATGTTTCTATCGCCGCAGACTCCACTTCACGGCCCCCCAGAGAATCTTCCGCCGATGACGAGGCAAATCAGAATCGGCTCTTCTAGCAAGACCACCGGCAGGCCGGACACGCCTGAATTGCCCGAATCTGAAACCAACAGGCCATATCAGGGACACGCAAAGCCCCGCACCCGAGACTGTATCCCGCACAATAGACGCACTACTGACCACCAACTCAATCCCATCAGAGATAAACGCCCGTTCGTCGTGGCGAAAATGAACACGGCGTCCGATGGACGCGTACCCCCCCCCCCGAAAACTAGGAGCTACATGGCCAACGAAGCGCTGAAAGTCCTCCCGCTAGGCGGGCTGGGCGAAGTCGGCAAAAACATGATGGTCCTCGAAACAGAACAGGACATCGTTGTAATTGATGCCGGAGTATTGTTCCCCGAAGACGACATGCCGGGCATCGACATCGTTATTCCGAACATCGACTACCTCGTCGAGAACCTCGACCGCGTGCGTGCGATCCTCGTCACCCACGGACACGAAGATCACATAGGCGCGCTGCCGCACATCATGGAAGCGCTGCCGGTCCCGATCTACGCGCCCGGAATGGCGATGGCACTGATCCGCAACAAACTACGTGAGCGCAGAATCCTGCGTGAGGCAGACCTGCACCTGGTCAAGCCGGGAGAGCTGTTCAAATTCGGGACCACATTCGAGGCCGAGTGGTTCGACGTGTGCCACTCCATCCCGGACGCCATGGGCATCGCCCTGCGGACCCCCCTCGGCACCGTCATCCACACCGGAGACTTCCGGCTGGATAACAACCCGACCATAGGCGAACCGACCGATTTCGCACGCATGGCAGAGATCGCCGCAGACGGCGTATTCCTGCTCATGGCTGACTCTACGTACGCCGAGAACGAGGGCTATTCAGGCTCGGACCGTGAGGTCGCTCAGACCCTGCACGACATCATCGGGAACGCAGAGGGTCGGGTGCTGGTCGCAAGCTTCGCTTCCCAGATCGCCCGTATACAGATGGTCGCAGACGCCACCGTCGCCCATGGACGCCGGCTTGCCATCGTCGGCCGAAGCATGGTCAACAACCTCAAGATATCCCGCGACCTCGGCCACCTGAAAATCAAGGACGAGACCCTCATTAGCGCCCGGGACGCCCTCGGGCTGCCTGACCACCGGGTCATCTACATGAGCACCGGTGCACAGGGAGAGCCGCAATCTGCGCTCGCCCGCATGGCCGCAGGGACGCATAACGATGTCGATATCCGGGAGGGCGACACCGTCATCATCTCGGCCACGCCCATCCCCGGTAACGAGACCTCCGTCAGCAACCTGATAAACGATCTCGTTGAGCAGGGCGCGCACGTGGTCACGCACAACACTCATAACGTCCACGTTCACGGTCACGCGGCCCGGGAAGAGCTGCGGGCGGTACACAACCTGCTGCAGCCCAGGCACTTTGTGCCGATCCACGGCGAGTACCGGATGCTGCGGGCACATGTGGACCTGGCGATAGAACACGGCGTCCACCAGGATGATGCATTCCTGCTGCAGGACGGCGACGTGCTGCGCCTGACGGAAGACACCGCCGAGGTAGTGGAGCAAATCCCCGCCGGGCATGTCTTCATCCACGGTCACGGCGTCTGGGACGAGCGGGGTAACGTGATCGTTGAACGTCGGCTGCTGGCCCGTGACGGCTTCGTCGTGGTTATCCTGGGTCGTGATTCAAATGGCAAGGTCGTCGGTCGGCCTAAGATCGTTTCCAGCGGATTCGTTCACTACTCAGAAGCCGATATACTTTTCGAAGATGCAATAGATGAGTTGACAGCTGTTCTTGACCAGGAATCCGGAAAATCTCTACAGTGGAACGAGGTCGAGGCCACAGTTAAGAAGTCCGTGGGCCGGTTCTTTAGCCAGCGCACACGTCGTCGACCGACCATCATCCCGGTGGCTTTCGATGTGTGAGATGAAATCTTGCAGAGCCATAGGGACTACTGCGAGGGCCGAACGCGACTGATCACCGCATGACCGTTCCGGGGATATCGCCAGAAACGGCGAACTCCCGGGCTATTTTCTTGAGGAGGCGCAATGTTAGGCGGAGCAATCCAGACAGTTGGATCGCTGACGCGTCGCCTCACCGTTGGCGGCTATTCGTACAGCGTCATCGCCGTCAGCGCCACCTCAAAAAACGCGTATTCGCGATCCGCCGTGATCGTTATCGCCGCCACGGCCGTTCTCGGGGTAATGTTTTTCGACGACCTGAAATTCCACCTCGGATGGTCGGCTGTTCCGCTGTTCCTGTGGGCGGCCGCGGTCATAACTATCCTGAATGTCGCCCCTCAGCTTCTCAAGAAACAGTGGCGCTACGCCTTCTCCGCCACCTTCATCGGGCTGGCGATCGTCGGCGTACTTGGCGCATTGCAGATGCCGGACTATTTCTCCAGCGGTAGCGACATAACGATCAACCAGTCGCGCGGCGGGTCGTTCGGCAACTACCTCGCCAGATGGCCGATAGTCTGGTCAGACTCTGGTGGAACATCCAGCCAGTTAGCGTTGGCATACTCCCGCGTCGGCGTCCTTGTTCTTATAGCCGCCGCTGGTTCGCTGCCCCGCCACGCCTTGATCACCGTCCAGGGGATATGGGCCGGTCTTGTCGCCTTCAGTATGCTGTTGATCGCCGCCGGAGCCGGCATCGTTTCACGCATCTCGGCATGGCGTTCCAGCCGCGGAGTGAGCGGTCCAACGGCTGAAGAACTGATGAACGGCGCAGCCGTGAGCACAGAGGCTGATCAGGTGGAGCACCGGTCGTTCACCACGGACAAACCGGAACCGCCCCTCGCCGGGAACGTCCGGCCTGATCTTCTTGTAACCGAAGTGGACCCGGCCGCCGAGACGATAGTTGATCCCCCAGCACGCACGATCACGTCGGATGTAGAGACCCTTATAGACGATGAGGAAGACTCCCTCGATCCGGATGGTGAGATGGATGAGGACGGGACGATTGATGGCGTTCCCGGCCTCTTGGCCCCCATCCTGCCCGGTTTCCTCCATGTGCCACCCTTCGCCTGGCCGCTGCCGGACATCAGCATCCTCAAGATCGCTCCGGAGGGAGGCGTCCCGGAGTCCGAGATCGAGGCCACCTCTGAACTGATCGTCCAGACTCTGGCCGACCATGGCATCGAAGTATCCATCGGCGATGTCAGAGTGGGTCCACGCGTGACGATGTACGGCATCGTCCCGGGATGGGGCCGCGGTCGCGGTTCAAAGAAACTCGCGGAAGAGCAGGTCCCCGGGAACGAGCGAAGTTCCGGTCGCCAGCGCGTTCGCGTGGACAACATACTGGCGCGCGAGAAAGACCTTGCGCTCTCATTAGCGTCGCCAAGCTTGCGCTTTGAGGCGCCGGTTCCGGGGGCATCCCTGGTTGGCATCGAGGTACCGAACTCCCGGCCCACGCCCGTCACGCTGCGCACCGTGATCGAATCGGACGCATACGAAGAGTTCATCACCGAAGCGCCGCTCCCCATACCGCTCGGCGTCGGCAGTGACGGCGAGCACGTCGTCATAGACCTGACACGCATGCCGCACCTGCTGATTGCGGGCGCGACGGGCTCCGGCAAGAGCGTGTGCATGAACACCATCGCCACCGGGCTGCTTATGAGCAGGACGCCCGAACAGGTGCGGATCGTGATGATCGACCCCAAGCGGGTCGAGCTAACGCCGTATACCGGCGTGCCCCATCTCTACGCGCCGCCGGTCGTGGAGGCTCACATCGCGGTCGGAATCCTGAAGGCGCTTGCCGAGGAGATGACTGACCGCTTCAAGGTGCTGGAGAGCGCGGGCGTCCGCAACATCATCGCCTACAACGACCAGGCGGCGACAAAGATGCCGTACCTGGTCCTCATGGTGGACGAACTCGCAGACCTGATGCTGAGCGCCGCCTCAGAGGTCGAGCGCCTCCTGTGCAGGCTGGCTCAGCTTGGGCGTGCCACCGGCATCCACCTGATCGTCGCCACCCAGCGGCCGTCTGTGGATGTCGTGACGGGCCTTATCAAGGCCAACTTCCCGAGCCGTATCTCGTTCGGGGTCACATCACAGATCGACTCCCGGACAATCATCGACGGACCGGGCGCCGAAAAGTTGCTCGGAAAGGGCGACATGCTGTTCCTGCCGATCGACAAGCCAAAGCCTATGCGTATCCAGGGCGCCTTCCTCGGCGACCCCGAAGTCACGGCCGTCGTCGATTTCTGGAGAGCGGTTAAAGGGCCTAAGATGCCGAGCATCGAACCGGTAACGATGTCTGCCGACTCGGGCGACTTCGGCGATGGCGGTCATGACGGGGGTTCGATCTTCGATAAAGCTGTCGAAATGTCGACCGAACACAAGACACTATCGGTGTCCCTGTTGCAGCGGCGCCTCAAAATTGGATACCCGCGAGCGGCCCGGGTTATGGACGAACTCGTAGAGGCAGGAATTGTTGGGATGGGTGAGCCGGGCAAACCGAAGCCGGTCCTTTAACGTTTCACTTGTAGGCGCCCAGAAATATTCCCCGAAAAATTCCAGGAAAAGCGTCCTGTGCTACGGCGACAGGGAGCGATGCCGTTTGCGGACAAGCGAGGTAAGCTGGAAGCACGAGGCTGCGCGTGACCAATATCACCCCACTCTTCCCCGGTCAGGATCCTCCTGACAGCACAGATCAACACGAACTTGACCTGGAAGGCGTTCGGACAAACTGTCTCGCCTGTGGCGGGTCGCTTGAAGACAGCCCCACTTACGACCGCTACCTTGTCTGCCCGTGCTGCCGTTTCCACTACACGATGTCCGCCCGCAGGCGTGTGGAAATGCTGGCCGACGCCGGCACCTTCCGAGAGACATCTCGCTGGATAAGATCGCTTGATCCGCTCTCTTTCTCGGCCCGGGTCTCGTACCGAGACAGACTGCTGCAAGACCAGGACCGGACCGGCCTGACTGAGGCGGTGATAACCGGCGTCTGCACTATCGGCGGCACCCCGGCGATCCTGATAGTCCTGGACTTCGGCTTCCTCGGCGGAAGCATGGGCCTCGTGGTTGGCGAAAAAGTGGCGCTCGCACTCCAGCTGGCGGCGCGCAAACGCTACCCGGCCATCGCCGTCATCAACAGCGGCGGAGCCCGCATCCAGGAAGGCGTCCTCTCGCTCATGCAGATGGCGAAGACGACGGTCGCCGCCAACGAGATGCATCGACGCGGCGTCCCGCTGGTATCAGTCCTCGGTGACCCGGCGACCGGGCAGGTTTACGCATCCTTCGGCACGCAGGCGGACCTGATATTCGCAGAACCCGGCGCACACGTCGGCTTCGCCCCGTTCCGGGCCATCAAAGAAGAGATGGGCGGAACCGTCGCAACCGGACAACACACCGCCGAGATCCATTTCCGGCACGGCATGCTGGACGGGGTGGTTGACCGGGAACGGATCAAGCACGTCGTTTCCACCGTACTTGAGCTACTGAGGCCGGAGTTCCGTCTCGCAAAGCGCCGCCGCGGACGCCCGCCACGGATGCGCCCGAGACGCATGGAGGCGTGGGAGATGGTGCAACTCGCCCGTCACCCGGAACGCCCGACGGCACGCCACTTTATCGACCAGGTGTTCGCCAACCTTGTAGAGCTTCATGGCGACCGCCAGTACGCCGACGCGCCCGAGGTCATAACGGGCATCGCACGTCTGGCCGGCCAGTCCGTCATCGTGATCGGACAGGACAAAACGCCGCCAAGCGGCATGATCTCGTCGTCCGATGACGAAACGCCGGAAGGCCTTTCCGCAAGTGGCTCGATCACGCCGGAAGGCTTCGGCAAAGCTCGACGCGCCATCCGATTCGCGGCCCGGTTCAACCTGCCGATCGTGACTCTCGTGGACACGCCGGGTTCGGCACTTGATCTGGAGGCTTGGGAGCGAGGCCAGGCACACGCAATTTCGCAGACGATATCGACCCTGCTGGACGTCGAGGTCCCTACGATCTCCGTGCTGATCGGGGAGGGTGGAAGTGAAGCGGCGCTTGCGTTTGCCGTGACAGACCGGGTGTTAATGCTCCAGAACGCGATCTATACGCCGATATCTCCTGAGCGGGCGGCGGTAGCGGAGCTGCGCGATTCGGCGGCGGCGGATCAGGTCGTCGGCGCACTCAGACTGACGTCCATCGACAGTCGCCGCATGGGGATCGTCGATGAGATCGTGAGAGAGCCGGACGGCGGCGCGCACAGCGATCCCCTGGAGGCCTCCCGTCTTCTCAAGCGGGCGCTCATGATCGAGATTACGGAGATCGTTGAACGACACCGTCGCACGCTCGTGAGACGCCGTCTGCGCAAGTACCGTCACATCGGCGAGTCTGGCCGCCCATTTCGTTCAGCGCTCAGACGTGAGTTGAACGTGTGGAGAAGCGCGCTAAGCGCCAGCGTACGGGCGCTGAGGTCGGGCAGCGATCCGGGTGTTGAAGATGTTCTGGAGTCCGAAGACGAATCGTCCCGCAACTAGATCTGGAGAAATGCGTTGCGACGACGAGTCTCGTGTGGATTCCCTTCTCCCGGCGGGAGAAGGTGCAGGATGAGGGAGAAGACCCGCACTCCCTAACATTCGAAAGCCTCAAATCATCCGGCTATCAGAATCACCCCAGGACGGCTGAATAAACCTCAAACCCAACTGAGGCAACGCCCAAACAAAAGCCCCATTGGGGCCCCTAAAATAACCGTCCTGTTGGTGCGATAAAACGTTCTATCGCCTCCACCACCCCGTCCTCGTACACATCGCCCACCGTTTCTCTGGCTGCCGCCCGCACCTCATCTGAAGCGCTTCCCATAGCGACCGGAAGACCGGCCACGCCAAACGCCTCGACATCGTTGAGCGAGTCGCCGACGAACACCACGCCGTCCAGCGACACTCCCACGCGCCGCGCCCAACTTCGCAACCCCGTGCCCTTATCGACGCCCTTGCGGGTGTAGTTCACGTACCAGCGCTTGCCGTCGGCGCCGACTGACAGGATCGCCGTCACCTGCTCCGAAGCAAGTTCCACCGCAGCCCGCACCGTCGCCTCCTGAAAGTCCTCCGGCGCGTCCCGGTCATACGTAGAGGCGGCGATCACCGTTATCTGCCATGTCTCGATATCGGCGATGCTGCGTGCAAGATTCCAGCCATCGACGGCAAAAAACCGCATCCCACGGGGACCAAGCGCTGAAACGATGGCTCGTGCGTCGGGCTCATCCAACAGGTGAGCCTCGATGGTCGAGTTGTCGACCGGGTTCAGGATGCGTGCGCCGTTATCGGATATCTGCGGCGTCGTCAGCCCCAGCTCGCGGGCGTACCGGGCCACATCGGCCGGCTCCCTGCCTGAAGCGATCGCGACCGGCACATGTTTAGCTGCACGACCCACAGCCTCGATGACCCGCGGGGACAGCGTGTCCTGCGCGTTGATCAGCGTCCCGTCCAGGTCCAGGACAAGAGCGCTGGCCTGCCACTCTCTATTTCGATCCACGCCCCTTATGTCAGCACCTCGAACTGTCCCTCTGGATCCGTTCCGGACATCACCCGGCGTGCGTTCTGGTACGAGAACACCAGGGCTCGCTCCACGCGCTCCTCACTTGAACCGGCGAGATGTGGCGTGACCACCACGTTGTCCATCGAAAGCAGGGGATTGTCGACCGGCGTCGGCTCCACCTCAAACACGTCCAGCCCGGCGGCTCGAATCTGGCCGTCGTCCAGGGCGTCTATCAAATCAGCCTCGTTCTGTACCGGCCCGCGACATGTGTTGATGAAGATGGCCGATTCTTTCATCAACGAAAACGCATGTGCGTCCATCATCCCGCGCGTCTCGGAGAACAGAGGCACGTGGACCGTCACGATGTCGGAGGTCGAAAGCAGTTCTTCAAATCCGACGCGTCGCACGACCAGTTCTGCCTCCACCTCTGCCGGGATGTTTGCCGTGTCGTGGTAGATCACTTCCGCCGGACCGAACCCTCGGACCATCGTCGCAACGAGCCTGCCTATGTTGCCGAGCCCGATGATCCCGATGGTCTTGCCGCCGATCTCGTAAACACCGGACCGCACCGGGTTGCGCCACGAACCATCACGGACACCCTCAACCCCGGGCACGAACTTGTGCTGCACCGTGAGCATGAGTCCAAGGGCGTGCTCGGCGACAGAACGCGCGATCTGGGGCGAGTTGTTAGAGACGAAGATGCCCTGTTCACGCACCGCGGGAACGTCGATCTGGTCGTACCCGGCGCTCATAAGCTGGAGCATCTTCAGCTTGGGTAGCTGGATAAGCTCCTCGTACGGCATCGCCAGCCCGCCGAGAATCAACACCTCTGTATCGGCCATGAGCTCTTTCCGCTCATCCCAGGGAAGCTCGGGATCGATCACCGAAACATCGAGATCGTCCGGCGCCAGATCTTCGGCAAGCCGCACACGGTCATTGGGTTCCGAGTAAAAGACGACGCGACTCATCAGGCAGCTCCAGTAATGCGGGCCAGTAGATCGTGATGGTGTAGGAGCGGCCAGAATACCATCGGGTCGAAAATCAGGAGCATACGAGGCAAGTTCTCTGACCCGGTTACGCCGAAAGCACATTTGACCATCCGCCCTAACGGACTTACGCTTGCGTAACGTACCGAGTGGCGCGGATCTAGCGTCCGCGCTCGGGGAGCTTGGGAAGCCAGGCTGAGAGGGTGGCCGGAACCGCCACCGACCCTGAACCTGATCTGGTTAATGCCAGCGTAGGGAATCTCATCCATGGCTCCCAATCCCGGGTGTTCGCGCATCCGAAATACTGCCCGCATCGCGGGGTACGGGAGCGATTAGATGAGCGACCAGCTAACAATCGGCGGCAAGACCTTTACGTCGCGTCTGATGACGGGTACCGGCAAGCACAGGTCTCCTGAAGACCTCGTAGCCTCCGTCGAGGCGTCCGGCACGGAGATCATCACCGTCGCCATTCGACGCCTGAACCTGGACGATCCCATCGAGAAGACGATCCTCGACTACCTCGACTGGGACAAATATCAGATCCTCCCGAACACCGCCGGTTCAACGACCGCGGACGAGGCCGTGTTCACCGCCCAGCTCGCTCGTGAAGTTACCGGGTCCGACTGGATCAAGGTCGAGGTGATCCCTGACCCCAAGTACCTCCTCCCGGACCCGATTGGGACGCTTGAAGCCTCCGAACGACTGGTCAAAGACGGTTTCACGGTGCTGCCATACATCGGCGCAGACCCTGTACTGGCCCGACGATTGGAAGACGTGGGCTGCGCAACGGTCATGCCGCTAGGCTCGCCCATCGGCTCTGGCCGCGGCGTTCTGACGCTGGACGAGATACAGATCATCATCGAGCAGGCCGGAATCCCGGTCGTTGTAGACGCCGGCCTCGGCACGCCCTCGGAAGCGGCATCCGTGATGGAGGTCGGCGCCGACGCCGTTCTGGTCAACACGGCGATCGCCATGGCGGCCGATCCTGCTCTCATGGGCGAGGGGTTCAAGCTGGGTGTGGAGGCCGGTCGGATGGCCTACCAGGCGGGTCGCATCCCAGCTAAGGCTTACGCCTCCGCTTCCTCGCCGCTTGAGGGTGTGCCAGAGGCCACCCCGGCAGACTGATCTCATGCCCCCGATGCCGCTGCCCGAGCGAGTTCTTTGCCTTGTGACGGCGCTGGACCCGGGTGAGGATTTGGTATCCCTGCTTAACTCGATCGACGCTGCCGTACGCGGGGGTGTCAACATGATCCAGGTTCGGGCGCCGGAACTGGAGCGGACGGACTTCTTCAATCTGGCGGCCGCGGTGATGGAGACGGTTGAAGATGATGCACTCGTCGTAATCAACAACCGTATCGATGTGGCGCTCGCCGTCGATGCCGGAGGCGTACAAATGGGGGAGCGTGGCCCGGCCGTGAAGGCCGCCCGTCGCGTTGGCGGAGATGACTGGCTAATAGGCCGGTCGGTGCATTCATTGGACGGCGCAATGAAGGCGGAATTGGATCTTGCGGACTATCTTTTGCTCGGGACCATTTACGAAACGGCGTCCCATCGGGGCCAACCTGTTGCGGGCGTAGGCCTCATCAACGAAGTAGCGGCGTCAGCTCAGTTACCGATCATCGGCATAGGTGGCATCAATCCTGAACGAGCGGCCGCAGTTGTGTCTGCGGGCGCAAGGGGTGTCGCCGTGATCGGCGCTATTCTTAACTCACACGATCCCGAACGAGCGGCGGCCAATCTCAGAACGGCGATCGAAGAAGCGGTACCAGATCAGTTCCCCCAAATTTCAGAGGGTAGCCAGAGGACGAAGTCATGATTTCGGTAACGATTAATGGGAACGAGACGGAGCTGGATGGACCGACCGGCCTGAACGCTTATCTCGAATCCAGGGACCTCGCAGAACGCAAGGTCGCGATTGCAGTCAACGACGCGATAGTCCGGCGGCCTGAATACGATTCGATCGTCATCCAAGAGGGCGATCGGCTGGGAATAGTCCGTCCAGCCGGCGGCGGCTAAGCCGCAGTGGGGGCCCCAGGGGGGCCGTTATGCCGTGCCCGGGGGGTTGAGGCCATTTTTCTGGCCGACACGCGATTGGTTAACGCCCAGCGGATTTCCGTGCAGTAGTTCGACTTTTAACGCGGCGTGGTGATTACGTGCGGAGCCTTGTCTAGCCACGGACGCAGCTCTCAAACAAGAAGTCCCTAAAAATAGCCGCCCGGCCGGGCTAGAGGGCGTTTCCTACTGCTGCCGCCATCACCGCCCACAACATTACGACCGAGATCATCAGTACCGGGAACACAACCCGTTTGAGAGCGCGGTCAGATTCATGTTGCTGCAACTGGTGATTCCTTTTTGCGTATCGACTGAGAGAGTCAGACGAGTGCTGGAAGTGGAGAGTTATCGCGTTCGATATCGGCGGGTCCACATGAGCAACACTACCGACGCTCCGGGTCCTCCGTATGCCGGTCCACCGGTGAAAGGAGTGCGGGACGGCCCGATTCCCCTGATTGCGACCGAGTGCCATATGTGCCGCGTGAAGTTACGCGCGGACCCCCCCCGATTCGCCCATAATCCGTAGCTACACCTTGAGGCGCGGGTGTCAAAGCCAGTCCAGAGACCGGCGTTACACTACCGGGCCTGTGTCCACATGATCGAGGGTCACCCTCGAACCTTATCCGGCGGAGCGAAATTTGGCACGACACACCCGACTTGAAGTCCTGAACAGCGTGCATCGAGCCGGCGTCGTGCCGATCTTTTACAACGCCGATTTTGACACCGCGAGATCGATAGTCCTCGCCTGTCGGGACGGCGGCATCAGGGCCATCGAATTCACCAACCGTGGCGATCACGCCTGGGAGGTATTCTCTGAGCTGGACCGCTGGGCCGCCTCCGAGGCGCCTGACGTGATCCTGGGCGCCGGTTCCGTGATGGACGCCCCGACTGCGGCGCTCTACATAGCGAACGGCGCGAACTTCGTCGTCAGCCCGGCCACCGATGACGACACGGCGCGGCTCTGCAACCGCCGTAAGATCGCCTACATGCCGGGCTGTGGAACCGTTAGCGAGATCGCACACGCTGAAGAGCTTGGTTGCGAGATCGTGAAACTATTTCCGGGCGACTCGGTCGGCGGCCCGGCCTTTGTTAAGGCGGCCCGCGCGCCTATGCCGTGGTCGTCGATAATGCCGACCGGCGGCGTGGATGGCTCACGTGATTCGTTGAAAGCCTGGTTCGACGTCGGCGTCCCTGCGGTCGGCATGGGCTCGGCCCTCGTTTCTTCAGCCATCGTCACGGACAAAGCGTGGGACACCCTGTCGGAGCGCTGTCGCGGGGTGCTCGCAACCATCAAGGAACTGCGCGGGCGATAGCGGACAACACCGAGCTAAATCAAGAAGGAGCTCCTCATGGCACTGGACCCAAAGGTCATGGAATTCGTATCCGAGAACCACAAGGCCGTCCTGAGCACGTTCAGGCGTGACGGTGCCACCCAGATGAGCATCGTCAGCACAGGGCCTTACAAAGACGGCGTGGCGTTCTCCACCACTGAGGACCGAGCAAAACTGCGCAACCTGGAACGGGATCCCCGTTGCTCGCTTCTCGTGTCCAAAGACAACTGGTGGGGTTATGTAGTGGTGGAGGGGCGGGCGCAGATCATCTCCTCAAAGACCGCCACGCGTGACGAACTCCGTGATGCGATGCGAGACGTGTACCGCGCCGCCGCCGGCAAAGAGCACCCGGACTGGGACGAATACGACGCGGCGATGATCAAGGAAAACCGGGCAACGGTCGTGGTGATCCCCGACAAGGTGTACGGCACGGCCCTCTAGTGTTGATCAAACCAAACAACCTACCGGCCATCGATGCGACGTGGCCATAATCAATGGAGACGATGCACCGGCATGGCCCATAGTTTTGTGACGATCGGCGAGGTCCTTCTCCGCCTGACCACCACGCGGAGTGAGCGGCTGACGCAGGCTCGCCGGTTTGACGCCATCTACGGTGGTACCGAGTGCAACGTGGCTGTCGCTCTCGAACAGTTCGGGGTCGAGCCGTCGCTGATCTCCAGAATCCCGGACAACGATATCGGGCAAGCGTGCGTGAACTACATCCGGCAGTACGGCGTGGACGTCTCGCGAGTGATTCGGAGTGGCGACCGGCTGGGGCTGTACTACCTTGAGATTGGCGCATCTGTACGACCCTCGGCCGTTGTGTACGACCGGGCGCGGTCGGCGATGTCCGAGATCGAACCCGGGATGGTGGACTGGCCCGCCGCACTGGCCGGACACGACTGGTTCCATTTCTCTGGCATCACATGCGCCATCTCCGAAAAGGCGACCGCAACGGTGGCCGCCGGTTGCGAAGCGGCTAAGGCCGCGGGGATGATCGTCAGCACCGATTTTAACTACCGGAGCGCATTGTGGAGTCCGGAGGAGGCGGCAAAGCGCCTGGACCCGTTGATGGAGTACGTGGATGTCGCTATCGGGAGTGCGCGCGACCCGATCCTCGGCATCATGCTGAGGATGGACGGCAACATCGAACCCGGCGACAGGAGCGCAGACGCGTACCGTCCTTTCGTGGAGAAAGCCGTCTCGAAGTACGGGTTCGACAAGATAGCCTTGACCGTTCGAGATATTCACTCAAGTGATCACAACTCGTGGCAGGGCGTGTACTTCGATGGATCTGAGATAGCGCTGAGCCGTCGGCACGAGCTAGAGATCGTGGACCGCGTCGGTGGCGGAGACGGGTTCGCCGCTGGAGCGATATGGGGCGTCATGAACGGCTGGAACGCACAGCAAATAGCAGACTTTGCGGCGGCGTCCGGGGCGATTGCCCACACAATCCACGGCGACTTCAACCTGGCGTCAGAGGCCGAGGTGCTAGCCGCAGCCTCAGGCGGGGCAGACGTCAGGCGTTAACCTTCCGATATCTGGATAATCCCCTCAATCAGTCACCTGAACGAGGCGATAGCCGATTCCCGGCTCCGTGATTATGTAGCGCGGCCGGGAGGGATCTTCTTCCAGTTTGCGGCGTAACTGCTTCACACACGTACGCAGATACTCGGTCTCTTCGCCATACTCAGGACCCCAGACCGCCTGGAGTAACTCACGATGTGTAAGTACCTTACCAGTGTTAATGGCAAGCGTTCGCAGCAGGTCATATTCCGTTCGAGTCAGTCGAACTTCTTCGCCCCTTCGTTTGACGATTCGGGCGCTGAGATCGATCTCAACAAACCCGGTAGTCACGACCGGTTCCTGGCTCGATCCGCTCCCGGATAGACGGTCAGCCCGTCGAAGCGCGGCGCGTATGCGTGCCGAAAGTTCTGCTCCACCGAACGGCTTCGTGAGATAGTCGTCGGCGCCAAGATCCAGCGCTCGCACCTTTTCACGTTCCTGATCCGTCGCCGAAAGGATGATGACCGGATCGTTGTAAAACTCTCGCAGCCTCTCAAGCGCTTCAAACCCGTCCATCACCGGCATCGAGATGTCCAGCACGATCAGGTTGGGTCGGCTCAGCGAAGCCTGGTAGAGCGCCTACTCGCCGTCTGACGCCAGTATGACGTCAAACCCCTCGGCACTAAGTTGACGTTCAACCAGGCGATGGAGTTGTGGATCGTCATCCACGACCAGAACACAAGGCTTGGTTTTGCGGCGCTGCGTGGTATCGATATTCATAACTCGTCATCAACTCTCGCTTACCGAACTCTGAACGTCCGGCAGGACTGATCTGTTTTAATTGACATCAAACCCGGCCAACGTGAAATCCTCATAACAATTAGTCACCGAATTGAAGGGGGAGAGTGAAAGAAAAGCGGCCCCCCATTCCGGGTTTGCTGGCGACGCCTATCTCGCCTCCATGTGATTCCACGATTGCCTTACAGATCGCCAGGCCGAGCCCTGCGCCGATGCCCGATTTTCGGCCAGCGTCGGTTACCCGGAAGAACTTTTCAAACACGGCGGACTGAATCTCCGGCGCCAGTCCGATTCCGGAATCGATCACCGCGGTCTCCAGCGTCCCGTTATTGACGCCCAGGGACGCGTGGACTTTGATCTGCCCATCTGAGTACTTCAATGCGTTGGATATCAGATTATCCAACACCCGTCCGATCTGCACCGGGTCCACATACAGGAGCGGCAGGTCCAGCGAAATATCGACATCGATCACCCGTCCGTCACCAAGCCTGGAGCGGATAGCCCGCCGCACCGCGTCCCCGGCGAGATCTACCATGTGTGCCTCTTCAAGTTCAAGGCTGACCGCCCCGGCCTCTGCGATCTCTGAGCGCGGATGCCCGGAGCCAATATGTGTCTCAACGCGATGGCCGCGCGCCCGTAGCCGTGTGGCGATCTCGGAGAGGTAGCGCCTCGCCTCCCTTTCCTCCTCTTCCATTCCGGTAACCAGTTCCATCGGCACACCGTCACATGTGTTCGCCGCGAAGGCGGTCGGAAACGAAACCGCACGCACCAGGGTGATGGGCACCTTTCCCGCCCGTGCGATGGACTCGGCATAAGGCAGAGCCGATTCGGCGAGCTCTGAACCGTCCAGTGGGACAATGACGCCGCCGGGGGTCCACGCAGTGACATCCTGATTGTTCTTCACCGGAGCCACCATCACCGGCACGGGAGAGGAGTGGATTACGCGATCTGTCACCGATCCAAGAACGCCGCGGATTATTCCGGACCGACCACGTGTGGCCATCACGATCAGCTCGGCTTCACGGTCTCGTGCCGTGAGTACGATTTCTGTCGCGGCGTCGGGATTTACGATGGATGCCGCGTTCGTGGAGACGCCGGCCTTTTTGAGTTCATCGGCCATTCGCATGAGGTATGCGGCGCCATCTGTCCCTGCGTTCTTCCCTTGTCCGCCGCCGCCCGTCGCAGCAGGAGCGGACGATACTTCTAGCGGCGGTACTGTCCGCAAAGGTTCGGGCAAAACCGTGACCAGCGTCAGTTCAGAGTCGAACAGTCGACTCATTCCTGCTGCAGCGGCAACCGCGGAATGGGCTACATCGGAACCATCCAGCGGGAGCAGTATCCGACGGTATTCTGTATTCAATCTAATCTCTCATCACTCTGATCCGGATTCAGTTGACGGATCTGTCCGGCCGAAATATCGATAATCCCATCCTCCATCACGACCCGTGAAACGGACGTGAACAGAGGGTGCGGCATCGTGAGAGACACGTGAGGATGTCGGTTAGCCGACGGGGGCGGGGTGCGTTCGCCCCCACTTCACGATCCGAGATTCCAGCAACGACGATTTCGTGGCATCGCCACTCGCCTTACCGGCTTATCCTTGAGAAGCTGTATTCCTCAGGCACGGGGACCGGCATCGGCGGGACAGTTTCAACCGTCCGATGCTCACATCCGCATCGACGAAATGCGGGAGGAATACGCGAGATGGACGTACAAACTCTGGACCAGGAACAGGTGACACGGGCGCCGCTAAGCATCGCGACCTACGCAGCGATCATCGCCACGCTCCTAATAATGGTGTTGAGCGCCGTTACGTTCGCCGTGAACCCCGGCGAGGAAACCGCACGGGCGAGCTACGATCCCAGCGTCAGTCTTGTGGGATTCGCTGACTCAGACTAGGGTCAATGTATAGCGCACAGGGTTGCCGTGATCCGCTCGTCTCATTTGTGAGACAGATGGCCCGGCCGTCCCGAGCCGGGTAGACCTGACGAGTATCCAGTTTTTGCGTGACTATTCGGTCTATCGGCACCGGGTACTAAACCCATCCGGAGCGCCGCTCGGATCGGTCGCTTTAACTGGAGGACGCCAGACCTTTACAGGACACTCTGTTCGACGCTCATCCACCCACCCGACGCCATCACTCCGGCATCATTGAACTTGACGGAAATTACAGGATCTTGACGGCTTCGCCGGGACACCACCCCGCCCCGACGTTCACCCCGCTGTCATGCCGAAGTCCTTCACAGGCGGTTCGAGGGGAACCGTTGGCCTCACCCGAGGCGATCACCGATCTTAAGTCCGGCCGCAGATGCGAATTCTGCGGCCGATTCTTTTTTTGCCCGGCGGCGCTGCACACGCTTGACCATCACACTGCCGTCGCCGGTGGCGATCTCAAAGCCCTGGTCTCCCGACGAGATGACGGTGCCGGGCGCAGCATCTGGATCAACGGATTCACCAAGGCCGGAATCAAATATCCGCAGCCTCTCACCGTCGTGGGTCGTGCTTGCGCCGGGTTGGGGGTTGCAACCTCGTATCAGGTTATAGATCTGTCGGGCGGGCAGGGACCAGTCGATTCGGCCGTCTTTCGCCTTCGCCCAGCTCTCGTAAGTCGATCTCGAATCGTCCTGGATTATTTTCGGGGCGTTCCCGTCCCGGACAAGGTCTATCGATTCGATCATAGCCTCAACGCCCATCGGGTACAGGTGGTTGAAGTAGACGGACCCGAGCGTGTCGTCCGGCCCGATCTCGACCTCTTTCTGGAGAAGCACCGGTCCCGTATCCAAGCCCTCGTCTGGCCAGAATATCGTCAGGCCGGTCCGGTCCTCGCCCATGATGATCGGCCAGTTGATAGAACTCGGCCCGCGATGCAGTGGGAGCAGCGACGGGTGGTACTGGATGGTGCCGTGTGTCGGCCCGTTGATCATCTCCATCGGCACGATGTCCGTCACGTACGCCATGACGCATAGGTCAGGGGACAACCCGTTGAACTGCTCGATGGCCTCATCGCTGCGGAACCGCCCCGGCTGGAACACCGGGATGTCGTGCTCACCGGCGCTGGCCTTGAGCGGGTCTTCACGCCGGCCTTCCTGGTCCGGTGAGCAGAAAACCCCAACGACCTCGTCCTTGCCCGCTTCGAGGATAGCGTCCAGTACCGATTGACCGAACGCCTGCTGACCGATTAGCACGATGCGCATCTGATGAAATACTCCGGCAATTCTTGCGGTATTCAGAAAGGGTGCGAATTCCGGCCGGCCCGTTAAATCGCGCTGACGCCGACCAGAATGAGGCGATTCTAGCGCGCGGAAGCGTTGCATACCGACTGGCCCGGCATATCCGGGCCGATTTCACATGCCTACGCGCCGTCTGTACGGCGTTTGCTGACCAGCGTGATTTGAACTACTGGACGGTTATTGTCGCCTGCATGAAGGGGTGGATGGTGCAGAAATATGCGAATGTTCCCGGCGTGTTGAACGACCTCTGGTACGACTCGCCGATGCCGAAACTCCCGCTATCAAATTCGCTGGTGAGTGAGCCCGGGACGCCGGAGGTCACGGTATGGGGAGCGGAATCCTAGTTGGCCCAGGTGATCGTGGTTCCAACGGCAACGGTGATGTCGGAGAGCGCGAACCCGACGATATTGGACGCCAGCACGGCGGGTGGCAGGGGGGTGGGAGTCGCAGTTGGCGTTGGCGCCGGTTCGGGCGTAGCGGTTGACGCGGGAGAGGGTGTTGCAGTTGGATCGATAGGTGCTGGCGTCGGTACGGGACCCGGAGGCGGGCCTGCAGAGGCGGGCGTTGGGGTCGGCTCGGACACCGCCGTAGATGTTGCCGCGGGACCCGGGGGCGGAGCTGGAGCAGGGGTTGGCGTTGCAGTGTTAGAAGGATCGGGCGTTGGAGCGATAGTTGGTTGCGCGACCGATGTCGGGGCGACGACCGGATCGGGTATGGAATCCAGTTCAGACGTGGCCGTCGCGGGGGCATCTCCCGCCGCCTGGCCCGGTGTGGCGCTCGAACCAAGCGTGTCTGAAGAAGTTACGATCGCTGTCGCGGCCGCGGCAAGGACGGGCGGACTCGTGGGTACGGACGCCGCCGGTGTGGAAGGCGTAACGTCTTCGGATAGACTCGGGCCGGAACCCGAATCCGAACTACACGCTGCGGCGGTGGGGGCATGCAAAGACAACGCCGTCAAAAATTCGACCCGTCCGGATCGAATACTCAGGCGCATTGATAAATCGATCATCGTCACTCGGACTCCTCGCTCCTTGCCGCTTCCGTATTCCACTGCTACAACTTACGGCCCCAACCCGCTATGTGATCTCTCGTTCGTCGTAAAGTGATTGCGTGAATCTACAACCGAGCGATCAAAACATCGAACCGGCTCAGGATACCGAACCGGCCCACGACGACTTTCTGGGCTGGTTTAAGCGCGGCCTGAAATACGCGCAACTGGGATTTCCTGACCGGGCGGCGGAGTCGTTTGAGCGGGCTGAACAGATAGAACCGGAGGACGCGACGCTCCAGTTCAACCTCGGCACCGCCTACCTGTCTCTTGGTAACTTCGTGCAGGCCGTGACGAACCTGGACAGGGCGATAAAACTGGACCCATCCAACTCCGACGCGTACGGCAATCGCGCCGTGGCGCATGCTGCGTTAGGCCAGGAAGATCTCGTGGCCGCTGACGTGGAGCTTGCGGTCTCGCTCGGAGCGCCTCCCGATGGCATCGAAACCATACTTACCTACGTCCGGGAGCGCGTAAACCCGGACCAGGACTAGGCGCGGTCGGGCGGTTATTTTTGAGTTTTAGGGGCAGGCGGTTTATGCTCGGTGGATTCTACTGGAGGTCACGATGACTAGCCGATCACGACTTACTGACGATCAGGTCTCGGAACGGCTTGGGGCTGTCTCGGGATGGTCACGGGTTGATGACAGCATCACGAAGACGTTTGAGGCGCCGTCGTTTCTGGAAGGCATCGCCTTCGTTCAAAGCGTTGCCGAGATCGCCGAATCAGGGGATCATCACCCGGATATCGACATCCGATACACCCGCGTAACGCTTACGCTTTCGACCCACGACATGGGTGGATTGACGGGGTTGGACTTCGAGGTCGCGGAAGCGATAAACGCCCTCTAACGAGGGGGTTGATCCCAGTCCGGATACGCGATCTCAAGCTCTCGCAGCCTCATATAGTCACGCAGCGTCGCGAAAGCGGCGCGTGCGGCCGTCGCTTTCCGTTGAGACGGCTCGAACTGCATCGCTTGTGCCAGGTGCTCCGCCAGGAAATGCGCCTCGGCGCGTGACACCCGCTGAAACTCGTCGTGCCGAAGAATGGTCTCGATTTCGACACCCTCGTTTAGTAGACGAGCGGCGGCCCGACCGGCGGCCAGATCGGCACGATCGAACACCAGTCCGGACTCGTCTCGCCCGGGGCGAAGGATATCGGACTCGATCAAACGTGCGAGCACATCGCGGTCCAGCTCGGTCTCTTCAAGGTAATCCGCAAGACCGACAGGTCCGCGTACGGTTCGTGTAGGCGTACTGGTTAAACCGAGTTCAGCTGCCGGGTTGGGGCTGTCTAGAATCCGGGCGATAACGGCGAGCGGTAGCCCGCGGTCCTGAAAGTCCTTGATGCGGGCGATCCGTTCAACCATCTGGGGCGGGTACGAGGCGCGCGTACGTGCCGTTTTAACCGGATGCGGAAGAAGCCCCCGGTTTACGTAGAAGTTTATAGTCGCAGGGCTGACCCCGGTTTTCCGTGATAGCTCACCGACCGGTATCCCTTTTTCATTCGCCATGTTGTCAAGCGCTCACTTGTCAACTCATTAGATCCACAGGCTAGCCACTCGCGAACGTAACGTCCAGTGTTCATCATCGACAAATCCGGCACTACCCGGATTATTCAGGTGTGTCGTCCGAACGGGCGTGATATCGGGCGAGTCGCCGGGATCAAAAGAAATCCAGGTCGGGTAGTGAGCCGTAGATGGTTTTAGAAGCGAGCCGACCGGGGTGGTACCGTGCACCGACCCCGGGGGCTCGCTTCTCTGTTGTGCGGCTCGCTGATCATGATGCGCGCGGGGCCAACATGAACGCTTGCGCGGGCTGCCTGAACCACCTGAACCATATGCAGGCTGCATAGCCACACGCAGACAGCATGAACGTCAACGTGGGGAGGATGGACGCCGGACCTGTTGTCATGGACGCATTCCTGTCATCCTGAATCAAGTTCAGGATCCGCTCATCCCACTCTCACGCCAGGTCCGACCATAGTCATTAGTTTCGTCGAGGACTTAGAAGCTGTCAGCGCAGTACTTTCATCCTGAATCTAGTTCAGGATGAAAGTGGGTAGACGGTCTATCAGGTGCAAATAACTGATCAGGCCGATCCGTCCATCTGTAAGCGACGCTGATGATCCAAGGCCAGCCGCCCAAACAAAGCCCCCACTGGGGGCTACTCCCAGCGGAACAACCGGGTTGCGGCTGCGAACACCAGCGCCGTCCAGGCGGCTAGTCCCGCTAGCTCACTCCAGATTTCCGTGATCCCGGCTCCGTCCGTCACAACGGCCCGGATCGCGTCCGCAAGGAACGTGAGCGGCAGGAACTGCGTCACCGCCGTCACCACTCCCGGCAAGGCGTCCAGTGGGAAGAACACACCGGACAGAAACATCATGGGCATCGAGACAAGGTTCGTGACCGGCGCGGCAACCTCCTCAGTCCGCGCCACACCTGAGATCGCAAGACCCATCGTGACGAACAGGATGCCGCCGAAAACCGCCAGTGCTATCACAAGCAGCCAGGAAACCACGTCGCCATCGCCCACCGCGAGGTCGAACAAAATCATCCCCGCGAGCAGAAGAATTAGCGTCTGCAACACCGATATGGTCAATCGAGTCGATATTTGTGCGAACAGGAACTGGGCAGGGTTTACCGGCGCGGCTTTTAGTCGGCGTAGAACACCCTGCTGCCGGAACTGCACCAACGCGAACACGACCCCGAATATGCCGAGCTGCATGATCGACATCGCCACGATCCCTGGAACCAGGAACGCGGTGTAACTCCTGTCATCGCCCTCAAGAGTTGATAGGAAGATCGTGCCGATTTCCGCGGGACCGTCCGCGGTGCCGGATTCAGGCACTTCGGGCGGCGAGGTCATCTGTTTTTGGAGATCGCCAAGAATCTGGCCCAGCAGCGCGACAGCCAGTGCAGCACGCTGCGGAGATCGCTCATCGGTGGTCACGGACACCGTTACCGGTCCGCCCGGCTCGGCGAAGTCCGCTGGAATAACGAACATGGCGTCGATCTCGCCGTCCTTGAGCCGTTCCGTTTCTTCGGCCAGGCTGCCAATCTCAACGTCCACCAGTTCATCCGGGCGATCGATCAACTGAAGGATTACCGCCGCCGAAGCATTGTTCCCGGCCTGGTCGACGATTCCGACGTCGGCCCCGCTGAACCGATCAAAATCCAGCAGCCCCAAGATAACCATGATCAGCAAAGGAATGAATAGTGAGAAGAAGATCGCCTGCCGGTTCCTGAAATACATCTTCATCGAGGCGATCGTGAGACTCAGTGCGATCTTCATCCCAACGCTCGCTTGCGCCCGGGGTTACTCGGGCTACTCATCTCGCAAGGCCCGGCCCGTCATACTGATAAATACGTCCTCAAGCGTGGCCGCACGCGTGGGCCTCTCATTCCGGAAACCGGTCGCAAGCAACCCGTCCACAAGCGCCAGTGGCGTGTCCAGCGCGACGATCCGGCCGCTATCCACGATGGCCACGCGGTCGCACAGCTCCTCTGCCTCTTCCATGTAGTGCGTCGTCAGCATTACCGTCGTACCGTCAGCCTGCAAGCCCTTGATCAGGTCCCACATATTCCGACGGGCCTGTGGATCAAGCCCCGTGGAAGGCTCGTCGAGGAACATCACGACCGGCTCATTAACCAGCGCGGCGGCAATAGAAAAGCGTTGCTTCTGGCCGCCGGAAAGGGTCTTGAATTGCGACTTGCCGCGGTCTCCCAGATCGATACGGTCCAGCAATTCCTGTGGCGAGACGCTGTAACCGTAAAAGGTGCCGAACAGCTTCAGCAATTCGGACAACGTCAGGCGGTCAAAAAACGCGTTGGCCTGTAGTTGCACGCCGATGATCTTCTTCACGCGCATCGGCTCTCGTGTGACATCGATCCCATTTATCATCGCCACGCCGGAATCCGGATCACGCATCCCCTCAAGCATCTCAACGGTGGTCGTCTTGCCCGCTCCGTTTGGCCCGAGCATGCCAAAAACCTCGCCCGGGTAAACCTCAAATGACACGCCGTCAACCGCCTGGATATCGTCGTAACGCTTCCGCAGATCCCTGGCGACGATCACCGGTTCGAGCGATGTCCCGGCACTGTTCATGGCTTCCGGACGAACACCTTGATGGTGGCGTCATCGAAACCTGCGGATCGCAAAAACGCCTGATCACGGGCGTCTTCTGATCGCAATATGGAGTAAATCTCTTCGATACCTTCATCCCGGCACTCCTGGCAGAGGCGCTCCATCAGCTGTTGAGCGATGCCAGAACGCCGTGAATCTGGGTGGACTGCGATGGCGACGATCCGCGCCCCGGGAGGCAGGCCGTAACCCCGGGACTGACGCTCTGCAAAGATAAAGCCGATGATGCGGCCATCAAGTTCTGCCACGTGCGCTCCCCACGGCGGGAGAATCAGGCTGTCCAGCTCATGTACGGCAAGAAATCGCTCAACGTACTGGTCCCACGTCCGGGACCTGTCAGGTCCGAGGATCTGACGATCTAATGCGCGCACCGCGTCCGAATCATCATTTCGGAGACGCCTGATCATCACGTCCTGACTCATAAGGGTAACTCCCTGATTACGTCCGGAGTTTCATGTTGGGTGGTGAAGAATTTTCACAGCCGCGATATCGCGTTGTGGATACGTTACATCACGTGGGGTTCTGGGCATCCTCGATAATGCGGCCATGACGAGATTAACCGGAGGATTTCAGATGCCACGACTGATCGTAAAAGAGTGGCACTCGCTTATGCCCGGCGATTGGGAACAAGAGGATCTGGCCGTTGTGCTTATCGAATTGCTCTCACCTCCCGTCACGCGATCTCTCCCCGAGGCCTGGCAGGGCCAGTACACCCGGGAACGGGCACGAGCCTGGATTGAGGAGCGAGATCAGGAAGGCACGACGCTGCTCGCGATCTCAATAACCGACCGGAAGCCGATAGGGCTGATGATTCTTTTCGAGTCTGATAAAGACGGGGCTGAACCTCTCGAGATTCGCCTCGGCTACCTGCTTGCGGAGAGGGCGTGGGGGAAGGGATATGCGGCGGAGATGGTTGAGGGCTTAGTGAGGTGGAGCAGGACTCAGGAGTCTATCTCGGGCGTAACGGCTGGCGTCGAACGCGAGAATTCGTCTTCTCGAAATGTCCTTGAGAAAAATCATTTCCAGCTCGTACCGCCATCGGCTTCTGGTGATCCAGGGGGAGATACCGGAGAACTGATCTATCACCTGCAAGTCCGATAGGGAGTTATCCGGGAACGCGAAACGCCCGCCGACGAGATGTGGGGTGTCGGCGGATGTTTGGGTAAGGCTTCAACGACGCCTAACTGTTGTTCAGAGCTACCTCGTCCTCGTCACCGGTGCGAATCCTGATGGCCTTCTCGACGTTCATGACGAAGATCTTTCCGTCGCCGATAGTTCCAGTGTACGCGGCTGACTTGATCGCTTCTATCGCTGGCTCGAAGAACGGGTCAGACACAACGATGTCCAGCTTCAACTTGTCGATGTAGTCGACGTGGTATTCGGCCCCGCGATAGGTGGTGGTGATACCGCCCTGTTGTCCGAAACCACGGACCTCCGAGACGGTCATCGCCGTGACATCTACATCGGCCAGAGCCTGACGAACCGGAGCGAGTCGCGCCGGTTGGATGATTGCCATTATTAGCTTCATTTCAAACTCCTCAGCTCACTCTCGTGGGCGAAAGCATAAGGTAGCCGCGCATTCGAACCGAGCCGATGCCCGGATGTCCGGCATTTCGCAACTTGGTGCGCAGCCGTGATACGTAAGCGTCTACCACTCGGAATGTTGTGTCCAATCGGCCCCATACACGGGCGTGTAGTTCCCGCCTGGTCAACACCCGGTCCGGGTCGTCCATGAACGCCGTTAGCAGGTCAGCTTCACGCCGGGTCAGCTTGAGCGGCCCGTTGGCCACGTAGGCGACGCGGGCCTCTGGATCAAACTGAATACCTAACACGTCCCTCAGGCCATCTCGGGTCTGATTGGTCTTTACGTTTTCTTTCACGTTGATCGCCCCCCGGACGCTATCTCGAACCCGTGCGTTTCATGCCTCGCGGACCCTGCCGGCGCCGGCTTTCCCGGCAGTACGGTCAGGGTCCGCATTCAATTTCTTTTCTAGTCGCCTGAGACCTCAATCGGCACTCCGCCGGTGATAGTCCCGGTCACCCTTGAGCCGCCCATGAATTCCGGGTAGCCCTCGGCGCCGTGCTCTGAGAGGTCCAGCCCTCTGAGCTGATCCTCGTCAGATGCCCGCATGCCGATGATTTTGTCGATGAGCTTGAAGGCTATAAACGCCGTAGGGAAGGTCCATGCGAAGGCCGCCAGGCCGCCGGCCGCCTGCACCCAGAGCTGGTCGATGCCGCCACCGAAGAACAGCCCGTCGATGCCGCCGTACTCTGCCGAGGCGAAAAGGCCGACGGCGAGCGTGCCTCATGCGCCGACAACGCCGTGAGCGGAGATCGCCCCGACCGGGTCGTCAATCTTGAATATTCGTTCCAGGGCCAGCACCGGGAACACTACGATGATGCCGCCGATGAGGCCGATGATGATCGCCATCATCGGGCCGACGTTAGCAGTGCCGGCCGTGATTGCGACAAGACCGGCGATGGCGCCGTTTATGGCCATCGACACGTCGAAGCGCTTGAACAGGACATAGGAGATGCTCATAGCGCCGATCACTCCGGCCGCCGCCGCAAGGTTGGTCGTGACGGCGATCGTTGCGATCGTCAGGTCGTTACCGGAAAGCGTGCTGCCGGCGTTGAAGCCGAACCAGCCGAACCAGAGCAGGAAGACGCCAAGGGCCGCAAGCGTGATGCTGTGGCCGGGGATGGCGATCGGCTTACCTGCTGCCGTGAATTTTCCAAGTCGGGGACCGACGACGATGGCGCCAGCAAGCGCCGCCCATCCGCCGACGCTGTGGACGACGGTGGAGCCTGCGAAGTCGACAAATCCGTCTCCGACATCATTCAACCAACCGCCGCCCCATACCCAGCTTCCGAAGATCGGGTAGATAAAGGCGGTAATGATTATGGAAAAGATGATGTAAGCGCCAAACTTGGTGCGCTCAGCGACTGCTCCGGACACGATGGTCGCAGCGGTGGCGGCAAACACCACCTGGAACATCCAGAAAGCGGTGTTGACGAGTCCTTCTTCTGAGTCGGGCCCGATCGTGGAAAGGAAGAACCCGTCCGTCCCAAGCCATCCGGAGCCGTTGGTCCCGAACATGAAACCAAATCCGACGACGGCGAACGCTATCGTGCCGACGGAGAAGTCCATCAGGTTCTTCATCACAATGTTGCCGGCGTTCTTTGCCCGCGTCATGCCAGCTTCCAGCATGGCGAATCCGGGCTGCATCAAGAACACCAGGAACGCAGCGAGGAGCATCCACATGATGTCCAGTGCTACGGGGTTGAACTCCATCTCTTCCCCTCCATAGGTAAGAGCTGTTTAAGAATCGACGGAGGCCATAGTCGGAGTCGTTTGTTACAGGTACGCGTCTTCCCTGTAACGGAAGTGTTTCGAGATTGTGACAATCGCGTTTCTGGACGGCGTGCCGGCGTGGCGGCGTGCCGCGGTTATCGAGGTCAGGTGACCCCAGCATCTAGCGCAGGGCTAAACACGGGAGTAGTCTCCGGGCGGACCAGCCTGGGAAGAATCCCCTCTCCACTTGGGAGAGGGTGCAGGGCGAGGGAATCAGGTGTGGATTTCAATCCATACCTGGGGCCAAGCGCGACCATCACCCTGACAAGGTCCAATAACCGCTGATGGGTCATTCCACCGGCAACTTACCGAGGAACAAGGAACACCAATGAACTTCGACACCATCATCTCCGGTGGCACCGTGATCAACGGAACCGGCACGCCCGGCGTGCTAACGGACCTCGGTATATCGGGTAAAGAGATCGCTGCAACAGGTGATCTGTCGGAATCCACGGCCGACCGCGTGATCGACGCCTCCGGGCTGACCGTCACGCCCGGGTTCATAGACGTTCACGCCCACTCCGACGGCGCGCTCCTGCTCGACGGCCAGCATGCCAGCGGCATTCGGCAGGGCGTCACGACAGAGATACTCTGCCCGGACGGTCTCTCGTACGCCCCGCTTTCTCACGACGACTACCTGATGTACCGGAAGTACCTGTCCGGCATCCTCGGATTTCCGCCAGAAGACCTCGACATGTCGTCGATAGACGCGTTCCTCAGCAACTACCACCTCAAGACCTCCTGTAATGTCGCCACCTTCATCGGCCACGGACCGGTACGCATCTCTGCCGTCGGGATGAACGACGTTCCCTTAAGAGGGGCCGACATGGACCGGGCGAAGGGAATGCTTCGGGAAGGACTGGAGCAGGGCGCTCGCGGTTTTTCCACCGGCATGTCCTACTACCCGAACGCGTACAGCGACACCGACGAGCTGGTGGAGTTGTGCGAGGTGGCAGCCGAGTTCGGGTTGCCGTACAGCACGCACCTGCGGAATCACAACCCTGAACGAGGCTTCGCGGGTGGGGGTCTCCTTGAAGCACTCGAGATCGGGCGCAGGTCCGGCGTGCCCGTCCATCTTGAGCACTACAGGACCTCTGGCGATCAGATCGGCGACATCGCATCGATCATGGACCCGGTGGACGAAGCCAAGGCAGAGGGCGTGGACGTGTCACTTGAGTGCTACGTCTACCCGGTCGGCTCAAGTTTCCCCCACACCTTCATCCCGGGCTGGGTCCATGAGGGTGGATCAGACGCCATGATGGAGCGGTTGCGAGACCTGGAGACCCGCAAGGACCTGATCAAGTTTTTCCAGGAGACGCCGATAACTCCGATGGGCGGGAACATGTTCACCGCCATCGCTGAAGGCCCTAACGCTGATCTGGTGGGCATGACATTTGAGGACGCGGCGGAAGCGAAAGGCGTTTCTATAGAAGAACTCGTGATGAATCTGATGGTGGAAGAGGAGATGGGCATCGGTTTCCGTGGCATCCCACCGACCAGCGTGCGTATATGGCGTCAGCACGAAGAAGACGTCATGAACCTGCTCGACAGGCCGGACTACATGATCGGCAGCGACTCCATCCCGATAGCTCCGCCGCTTGTCGGAATCGTCCATCCGAGGGCTTACGGCTGCTTCGCGCGATTCATCGGAAGGCTGCGTCGCCGCCTGAACCGGCCGCTTGAACAGGTCATCCAGCGCGTCACCCAGAACCCGGCACAGCGCTTCAAGATCGATAAACGCGGCGTGATCGCTGAGGGCAACTTCGCGGACCTGGTCCTCTTCAACGCGGACACGGTGAACGACCAGTCCTCGTTCGAGGACCCGGCGGTCCACCCGTCCGGCATTCCGTACGTCTTTGTGAACGGCAAACTGGCTGTCGAGAACGAGAAGGTGACCGGCGTGCTGGCGGGAGAAGCTGTGCGCTGAGTGCGCCGTCCCTTCCGTAACCGTGTAAGGCATACGGTATTTGGCCTGTATCGACGAGTAGGTGGTCGTTATGCGAACGGGGTGGAGCGCGACTCGGTCCTTCGAGAGCCTCAGGACACTGACATTTGGCCTCGGACTCAAGTGGGACGAGCTTGGGCCCTAGTCCGCAACTTGCGCGCCGATGCCTACGCGCCTAATCTCCGCCGAACTACAGGTAACCGAATCGGGAGGCGAACATGGCTGACGGAAAACGCAAAGTTCTGATAACCGGCGCGAGCGGATTGATCGGAAGCTTATGCATCAAGCACCTCGGCGATGAGTATGAATTTAGCGGGCTCTCTCGCCGCCCCGTTGAGGGCATTCCACATATAAAGGCATCGATCGAAGACAAAGATGCCATCAAACCCGCATTTGAGGGCATAGACACCGTGATTCACCTCGGGGCGTGGAACACCGATGTGTTTGACTGGGACGGCACAATGGCCGTGACCATCCAGGGAACCCTGAACGTGTACGAGGCGGCACGCGAAGCGGGCGTAAGACGCATCTTGCAAGCCAGCAGTGGCTGTACGCAGCTGGGCATGCAGTACGACGATTCGTTGCCGTACGGGAAGCTGGCTCTGGCGCCGGAGGCCGAGAAACCGACACGGTGGGACATGGTCACGCTTGATGATCCGGTACGACCGGACAGTCCCTACGCCATCGGCAAGCTCTTCGGCGAAAACCTGGGCCGGCTTTACGCAGATTTGCACAACATCTCGACCATGGTGATCCGCCTAGGTGGCGTGCTTGAGTCTGACAAGCCGGATGTCTGGTCCATATACCCGGGCTACCTCTCGCATCGGGACTGCATGAACATGGTGCGGGCCTGTATCGAGGCGCCGGACGACAACATGTTCGATATCTTCAACGCCATCTCAAACAACAAATGGCGCTGGCGCACCACCGATCACGGAAAAACGATCGGATGGGAGGCGCAGGACTCTGCCGACGCCTACCAGTGGGCCGGTGAAGAAGCCATACAGGCATAGCAATCAGCGTGAGCGGCTTCCGAGTGTGCCGGCCCACCAGCCAATCCAACAATCCGGAGACCAGATGCAAATGGCCAGAATTGCGATACTCGACGATTATCTTCACCTAGCCGAGGGGGCCGCCGATTGGGCGTCGTTGGATGTTGAATCGATCGATATCTTCGACGATACGATCCTGGATCAGGACGCTCTCGTGGAACGGCTCGCTCCGTTCGAAGTACTGGTCACAACGCGGGAGCGCACGCGATTCCCGGCGGAGGTGCTGGAACGGCTGCCAAACTTGAAGTTGATAGCCGGGACCGGCGCACGGCAGGCAAACATCGATATGGACGCCGCCAACAGGCTGCGAATCACGGTCTGCATCACCACAAGCCTGCCGTCACGGGGCAACAGCACGTCAGAGCTCACATGGGCCTTGATCCTGTCCGTGACGCGGAACATAGCGATCGAAGACAAGCAGATGCGAGAAGGGCAGTGGCAGACGAAGATCGCAGAGGGCATCGGGGGCAAGACGCTTGGCATCCTCGGCATGGGCCGGCTTGGCACCCTGGTCGCGGGCTACGGCAACGCCTTCGATATGGACGTGATCGCCTGGGGCCCGACGCTGGACGCCGAGCGCGCCGCAGCGAACAACGCGACCTACGTCTCATGGGACGAGCTGTTCTCCCGGTCCGATGTTCTGTCGATCCACGTCCCGCTCACTGACCTAAGCCAGGGCTGGGTGACCGCACGCGAATTCGGGCTCATGAAGCCCACGTCCTACCTGATCAACACGTCCAGGGGCCCGATAGTTGAAGAGGCGGCGCTCCTCGACGCGCTCAGGAACAACGTGATCGCAGGGGCCGCGCTGGATGTCTACGACATCGAGCCGTTACCGGGCGATCACCCGTTGCTCGGGCTGGACAACGTCCTCCTGGCGCCGCACCTAGGTTACGCAACCGGTGATACGCTGCGCCACTTCATGGCTGCTTCGCTTGAAAACGTGCAGGCATGGCTGAACGGATCGCCGATCAACGTTTTCAACCCCGGAACAATTCAAGATCGGCGACCGGTCAGGCCCTGAACATTCCCGGACAGGCCGGACGCGTAAATGGACCGCCCGTTTGATGATCTGCTTAATTCAGATAATGAGCCCGGCCAAGTTCTACTCGCCCCGAACTTCGCTCGAAAAGCCTACTTTGTTATGTGTGCCGTCACAGAACGGCTTATTGCTTGACTGACCGCAGCGGCAGAGAGCCACAGCGCTTCCGGTCCACGACAACTTCTTACCCTCAACGTCCACGATTGTTATATCGCCAGAAATTACGTAAGGACCGTTGTCGTTTATTTTTACTGAGACGTTAGCCATGTGGCTCTCCTGATTGAATTGTGCAATTTGGGCGCCATCGGTCATCCCCAACCACCGGTATACCACGCAAGACGCCTGATTCCCCGGTTGCTTAGACGCGATATGGGCTAAATCGGTGCGCTCCTGAAGCTGCAGGTTCGCTCCCATTGACCAGCACGCCGGGTTTCTTCTGGATAAAAAGTGCCACTACATGGCAGCTAGCCCTCATACATCGGGGCCGGACGACACGCGGCCAGAAGCGTAATTGTCACCACTGATCTCAAACGTGGCGCGCTCTAATGTTCATACATACCGGATGGCTACCGGTTCCTAGAGGGGATTCAGAGGCAAACCGATGTTTCAGCATAAATCCAATGCGCAACAGCCCAACGAGACGCCAATCATTCACGTTGACTGGCCGATGGCTCGATGGTCGCGCAACATCTCACTCCGGCGAGGAGACCCTGTTCTCCCGCACCGAAACAACCGGCGCGTTCCCCTGACCGTTTCTGGCTACCCGGACGGTGACGCCGCCGCCTGATATTTGAACCTGGCTCGGCGGTGCAGGTTCCCCGATGCTCGGCATTGCCGGGCGTTGCGGGCGCCACTCCCACCGGCGGCTGGTTAGCGGCCAACCGGCGCCTGCGGCGAACGGTCAGGGCTGGTCCCTGGAGGCCGCGATCTTTGGCGCCCCGGGTCCCTTGCAAGAGGGACCCGGGGTTTTTTTGCGCCCGGGCCCCGGCACTTTCCACTACAAGAGACGTGCAGCTTGGTCTACTTGCTAGAATGACCGTCTCCCCGATAACCAGGGATAAGCAGGTCTGAGTCATGGCATCCTTCCGGTCTTCAACCAGATGAACCGGCGTCGTCTCAGATCTATCCAGACATACCCCAAGACACTCAGGATTAATCACTTGACCACCACTCGCAATCGCCAGAGACGCGATTCGACAGCGGCCACCGACAGGGACCGTTACGAGCCCTCCGCTATCGAAACGAAATGGCAGGAGCGATGGGAGCGTGAAGGCGTTTACCGGGCGCTGGATGATGTTCCCGGCAAGGACAACTGGTACGCGCTCGTCATGTTCCCGTATCCGTCCGGGGATGTGCACATCGGCCACTGGTTTCAGTACTCCGGCGCCGATGCGCACGCCCGCTTCAAGCGCATGCAGGGCTATAACGTCATGCACCCGATGGGGTTCGACTCTTTTGGACTGCCGGCCGAAAACGCGGCGATCGCCTCAAACATCCACCCGCGCATCTATACAGAAAAAAACATCGTCAACATGCGGCGACAGTTTCGGGCGATGGGCACCAGCTACGACTGGGATCGGGAGCTGGCGACACACACGCCGGAGTACTACCGCTGGAATCAGTACCTGTTTTTGAAGCTGTACGAGGCCGGACTGGCCTACCAGTCTCGTGGATTCGCCAACTGGTGCCCGAGCTGCCAGACCACGGTCGCCAACGAACAGGTGCTGGATGGCGCCTGCGAGCGTTGCGGCACGGTCATCACGCGCCGGGAGATGGACCAGTGGTTCTTCCGCATCACCGCGTACGCGGATGAACTCCTTCAGATGGATGACATCGACTGGCCGAACAAGATCAAGGTGATGCAAACCAACTGGATCGGCCGATCAGAAGGCGTCGATTTCAAGTTCGATATCTCAGAGTACGGACTGTCAGAGACCAGTCTGACCACCTACACAACGCGCATAGACACCGTGTACGGCGTGACATTCGTCGTGCTCGCTCCCGAGCATCCTCTGGTCGAGGAACTTACGCAGGATGAACAGCGAGAGTCGGTTTCCGACTACATCGCCCGGGCGGCAAGGACCTCTGAGATTGATCGCATATCAACGGAGCGCGAGAAAACCGGCGTGCTCACCGGCGCATACGCGACTAACCCGCTGAACGGAGAACGCGTTCCGATCTTGATCGGCGACTACGTCCTCGCAACCTACGGAAGCGGCGCAGTCATGGGAGTGCCGGCCCATGATGACCGTGACTTCGTATTTGCCAAGAAGTATGACTTGCCGATAAGGGTCGTGATCGCCCCGGATTACTGGGATGGGTCAGACTTGGAGCAGGCGTACCTGGCGCCCGGGACGCAGGTCAACTCTGCGGAGTTCGACGGCCTCTCAAACAAGGAGGGTATGGAGAAGATCGCAGACAAGATCGAGGCTGATGATATCGGTCATCGCCGTGTTACGTACCGGATGCGTGACTGGCAGTGGTCCAGACAGCGGTACTGGGGCACTCCAATCCCGATCATCCACTGCGAGAGCTGCGGGATTGTGCCCGTGCCGATCAGTGAACTTCCGGTACGCCTGCCTGCCGAGGCGGATTTCAAGCCGACAGGACGCTCCCCGCTGGCGGATGACGCAGAATTTATCAACACGACCTGCCCCAAATGCGGTGAGCCGGCAAAGCGAGAAACGGACACGATGGACACGTTCGTTGATTCATCCTGGTATCACCTCCGATTTGCCAGTCCGAAATCGTCCGAAGTGGCGTTTGAGCCCGATGCCGTGAAGTCATGGTTGCCGGTACATCAGTACATGGGCGGGGCGGAACACGCGGTGATGCACCTGCTGTACGCACGGTTCTTCACGAAGGTGCTACGCGATCTCAAGATGATCGACTTTAATGAGCCTTACTCAAGGCTGTTCAACCAGGGTCTCTTGATCAAGGACCATAGGAAGATATCCAAGCGCTCCAACCCACTTGCGCCAGACCCTCTGGTTGATCGTTACGGCGCAGATACAATTCGCTGCTACCTGATGTTCCTTGGCCCCTGGGACCAGGGGGGAGACTGGAGCGATGATGGGCTGGCAGGCATCACTCGGTGGTTGAACCGGGTATGGGATCTGGCAAACCGGGACACTTCAGGACTTAGCTCTGCCGGACTCGGAGATACGGAAGCCGATCGCGAACTTCTCAGGGCGTCGCACAAAACCACACGTCGTGCGATCCAGGATCTTGAGCGATTCAAGTTCAACACCACAATCGCCGCGCTCATGGAACTCGTGAGCGAGATGAATAATGGGTGGGACAGCGGGGCGATATCCACTGCCGCATGGTCAGACACCGTAGAACGCATGTTGTTGCTGACGGCTCCGCTGGCACCGCACATTGCGGAGGAACTCTGGGAGCGGACCGGTCACTCGTTCAGCATCCACAACGAGTCTCTTCCCGTATGGGATGAAGAGCTCGCCGCGGACGAAGTGATTACGGTTGTCGTGCAGATTAACGGCAAGGTCCGGGAAAGACTGCAACTTGCGGCCGACGTCACTGAGGACCAGGCGTTTGAGGCGGCGTTCGCGTCTGATCGTGTAAAGGCGTACACGGACGCCGCCGAGATCGTTCGCCGCATCTACGTCCCGGGAAAACTCGTTAACCTAGTTATTAAATAGCGTTGTCTGATAGGCCAGTTTGTTAAAACGCAAAGGCTTGGAATTTATAGAACGATGGAACGGTAGATAGCCGGGGGACTCCGATGATCCGGAACCTGTTGCCTTACGTGGCGCTCACCGTCGCCGGAGTTGTCCTGGCGGCGATCCAACTGGGCGATGGCTTGATAATCCAACGCCCTGAGGCGCGACTGCCTTTGTTCCTTGGCGGGTCGATTATCGCGATGGCCAATCTGTTGAAATCTATCGCCGTCGTTACCGACCCGGAACTGCGTAACGCCGATAAAAAGGCGTCCGGGGATTGACGGCGTATTTAGCTCCCTGGTGTTGCCAATATGAACGCAAAAGAAAAGGGCGGCCATCTGGCCGCCCCTTTCTTATCAACGTATCTATCACGGAGCTATCAGGCTGCTTTTTTGAACTCGAACAAATTGTCCAGGGCTTCCTGGCTCGGTGATTCCGAGACCTCATCCTGATGACGCTCAAGAATAGCGACCAGCTCGGTCGTTAGCTCACGGCAGTTGTCCCTCAGTGCGTCCTCACGTGCGTGGTCAAGTTCGATCTCACCACGATCGGCTGATGCGAGCGTCTGTTCAACCATTCGCCAGTTCAGGTCGAGGTCGACAAGGGTTTCGTAATCGTGGGTAAGACGGATCGCGGCGCGTTCATCACGGCGCATCTCGTCGCCCATCCGATGCAGGCGGTCGCGTACAGCTTCCGCAAGCTCGTCAGCCACCTCGTTGGTCTCAGATGGCTCGTTGCGGCCGGGCATGTGGATAATCTCGGCGGTGAGAGTCTCCCATAGCGCGGAAAGTGTTTCGTACCGCTCGTCGTCGAGGACGATCTGTCCCGACTGGTGCTGTTGCAATGCCGAGTCCGTCATCCTCCAACCAAGGTCAAGGTCAACGATGCTCCCGTACGACTCCACGAGTTGTGCGTTTGCATTGCGTGCCCACGGCATTCCTTCCCTCATCCGTATCAGGCGGCGATCGACTGCGCTACGAATTCTGCTCCGTGCTCCGGGCTTGGAATTAGAGTTGCCGCGGGCGGTTGAATTCGATTCTTGATTGTTGGATACAGCCATTGATCGCTCCTGATCGTCTTTTCCGCCCGGCGAGTCGTTGATGCACTTCGCGTAACCTCATCCTGCCAAACCCGTGTTTTCACCATGTGTACCTTTTGTGTTGATTTTGTAGCTTTGTGTTGTGGCATCAATCAATAGGCAGATCACACGATTTGTCAGAGGCCGGAGTTGACCGCATTTGATGAATAGCAATGTCAGTGTGCTCGTCGTAGAAGATGAGCCGGAAATCCTAGAATTGATCTCAACGCTGTTGCGACTCGATAACCTCAATGTCATGTGTGCGACGAACGGCGAGGAAGGTCTGCGCGCGTTCTATCAGCGGCGCCCTGACCTTGCCATCCTGGACATCGGACTGCCAGGAATGTCCGGGATAGATCTGTGCGGTCGGATCAGGGAAGTCTCTGAGGTGCCGGTAATTTTCCTGAGCGCCTTTGGTGATGAAGCGGATCGGGTTAGAGGACTGCGCGCGGGCGCTGACGACTACATCGTGAAGCCTTTCGGGGCTGATGAACTCAAGGCGCGTGTGGCCTCGGCCCTCCGCAGGGCGGCGATGCCGGCGGTCAGTGCTGAACGAACTGATTTCACTGATGGTGAACTGGCCATCGACCACGGCGCTCACACGGTGAACGTGAGAGGCAATCCTGTATCTCTAACACCGCTTGAGTACAGGATGCTGTCAGTGCTTTCCGGCCACAAAGGCCAGGTGCTGAGCCAGGATCGACTGCTCGACCTCGTGTGGGGTTGACCTGACCCCCTGAGACGGTACCAGTCAATAACTTAGAGACTGGACGTTTCCAGAAGGGGGAAGACATGCCAAGCCGAGGACATTCACCAGAACAGATCTTGAACAAACTGAGGCAGGTAGAAGTCTCGGTCGCCAACGGCAAGACGGTTGCGCTCTCCGTCCGGGAGATCGGCGTCACCGAACAGACTTTCTATCGGTGGCGCAGCGAGTACCGAAGCTTGAGCCTCGACCAGGCGAAGAAGTTGAAACGGCTCGAGAAAGAAAACGCCAGACTCAAGAGAGCCGTTGCAGAGTTAACGCTGGGTAAGCTGATCCTGAAAGAAGCGGCCGAGGGAAACTTCTGAGCCCTTCCCGCCGTCGCAAGTGCGTCAGGCTTGTTCCGTCCCAACGGAATCAAGGTGAACGCCATCCTCCGAAGCCGACACCGAATCCAGTTGAGACCGGTTGCCATCGAAATTAGCAATCAGCTCTTCAACCACTGCCTGTCCACCGAGACTCCCGCTTCCCTTAATTACGTCTGTAACGTCGACGACTGTGTTTTCTTGTTTTATGACGCCGATTCGGTCATCGCCAAACCTGAGGATCTTCATTTCATGGCTCCATATTGGGGACAGTTGCACCGTCCGATCAAGAGTTCAGGCTAATGCAGGCTCATTGATCTTGCTGTAGATCTGGACGCGGTGGCGGCAGGCGTCGACGATGAGAACGAGACCATCTGAGTTGGTCTCGATCGCCGATGGACGCCAGAAACGCTTCTCTTCCTCGAACAGCCCTGCGTTTTCCCGCCATCCGGCTTGCTCAGGGTTCACGTCTATGAACTCCTGACACCACTTCGACAACGTTGCATCTCCAACGAGCGTTTCAGTGTGCCCTCCATCGTTGTCGAACACCTGTACCCGGTCGTTACGCCAGTCGGCCACATAGACTTGCCCGCGATCATCAACATGCACGCCCGACGGGCGGTCGAATTTTCCGTCAGCGGTACCACTCGAGCCAAACATAGAGACGAACTCGCCATCGGCTGTGAATCGTTGAATGCGGTCGTTTCGCCAGTCAGCCACCCAGATATCGCCGCCGGAATCCACGGAAATGCCCCAGGCAAAGTTGAACTCGCCTGGCTCGTCACCAGCAGACCCGAACGAAGATATGTATCGACCATCCGGTGTCATCTTCTGAATCCTGGAATTCAGGTGGTCCATCACCAGAACGTTGTCGTCCGAATCGACGGCTAGTCCCGATGGACGGTTGAATTGACCGGGCTCGGAACCAAATTCACCCCATCGTTCAACAAAGTTCCCCTCGCGATCGAATATGGAGACGTTGTGCATGTGCTCGTCTGACACGTACAAGCGGTCCCGACTGTCAAATGCCAGAGCGGTTGGCATAGTTGTCTGTCCCGGGTCTGTGCCCCAGTTGGCGAACTCGTACAGAAACTCTGAGTCCAGAGTCTGTGCGCTCACACGAACATTCTTGTTACTGGCGTTAGATCTGCTCAGTACGAACAACCGGCCGGTGCTGTCGAACCGCAGATCGATCGGGTTCATGAACCCGCGGCCCAGAAAAGATGCTATTCCGATGGTGTCGTGGTATGAGAAGTTCTGAAGTGACATCGGGATGCCCACCTACACTGCTGCCAGATCAAGCTGGCCAAACCGGCTGTTCAATATGGGCTCTGACTCCAACTCCAAGAAACTTTCAAGAATCGTCGCGTAGACATCTCGGTAGTCAGTGTTGAATCGAACATCACCGTCCAGTTGAGCATTCGGGTCAAGGTTTGGATATTCACCGTACAGACCGCCCTTCACCGAAGGTCCGATCAAGAAAGCACAACCACCTGAGCCATGGTCGGTGCCAGTTCCGTTGTCCGCCACCCGGCGGCCGAACTCGCTGAAAATCCACATCACCGTGTCATCTGCAGCACCCTGTTCTTCCATGTCCGACCAGAAGCAATCGATCGCCTCGGAAAGCTGATCCCACAGTAAGGTGTGGTTCACAAGCTCGTTCGTATGCGTATCGAAACTGCCATGTGCTGTGTAGAAGATACGCGTGCCGAGATGCGCCGATGTAACCTGTGCAACGCCCTTCAGGCTCTGGGCGATCGGGTTGGCTTCAGGGTATTCGACGTTCGAACTGTGGTGACTCGGTGCCTGGCGCAACAGGTCAGCGCCATCAAGAGCACCTCTCCCGGTCTGGAGGATGCGCAGGGAAGGAATCCCATCCTCAGACATCGGCTGGTAGATGCGGCTTACTGTATCGAGCAGGGCGTCCGTGTTTTGTGCCCCGGCAAGCCCCGTGTACAGGCCATACGACTCCAGCGCTCCAACCGAGGCTACTGATACACCGGGGTAAGCGAGCGCTCTGGGAAGTCCACGTCCGAAATTGACCGCTGTAACCGGGTTCTTGCCCTGGGGATCCAGAGCCCTTGTGACTTTGCCCAGCCAGCCCTCGGATGAACTGGTGAACGGCTCAGCCGTATGCCAGATGTCCATCGACCGGAAGTGCGAACGATTGGGTTCCGGGTAACCGATGCCCATGAAGACTGCGACCATTCCGCGGTCATACATCCTCTTAATCGGTGCCATATGCGAGTTGAAGCCGATGCGATCGTCCACTGAAATAACTGACTCACCCTGTAGCCCCATGTTGGGGCGATAGTCGTAGTACAGGCCGTCCTGGTACGGCACGATGGTGTTGAGGTAGTCATTGCCGCCCGAGAGTTGGACTACAACCAGATTTTTGCCCCCGGGGCCGTTACTCGCCAAGTGAATTTCCTCCGTAGTTAGCAGTACTGGTAATCCGGTGTTGAGACGATCAGCTGGAACATCTCGATTGTGCGATCGGTGGAATCAGAGGCATCAGCCTCCCAGGGAATTCCATAACCGTCTGCATGGTCGACAAGTATCGACCTGGTTCGGGGTGATAACTCGATAGCCCCCATAGCATCGAGGCAGGCTTCGACGAACTCAGCGCCATCGAGTTCGTTACCAGAGTTACGTACTCGGGTGAGCATCCGTTGAACGCCGCGTCCGTCAACACGAGAAATCTCGCTAGACGCAAAATTAATCCGTTCAATAAGTGCGCCGCTATCCACCCATTCTTCACCCTCATGCCAGCCCTCAACACTTGGTGGATTGAGGAGATGCTGGCCCATGAACATCGTGTTGTTCGCAAGCATCCCCGAATCAAGTTCCGGCACATCAAACCGGTCGACCAGTCGTGTGGTCCCGAATACCAGGTCTGATGGACTTTTCATCTTCCGATAACGAACCTCTTCGGATTTGAAATGGTCCGAGTTGAAGATGGCGCTGAGTACCGCACGGATCTCACCGTCATTCTCCTCGAACACGTCGGCTAAACGCTCAATCTCCTTCTCATTCGGGGTGTCCGATACGAAGAAGTCGTAGAGACGCATCGCCACGAACCTCGCAGTTGCTCTCTGCTCGCAGATTATGCGGACTATGTCATCGCCATTCCAGTTTCCAGTCTGTCCCAAGAACGTCTTCTCTGAATCGTCATGATCGCTGGAGTCGAACCGGAATTCCATCGGGAACGGGCCGAGAAAAAATGGGGGTGGAGTTACAGCCGAGGCCCACCCGGTGAAGGCCCGGGCAGCCGCCTTCACGTCATCTTCGGAGTAGGCGCCTTCGCCCTGCTCATCGATGCCCATTGAGAACAATTCCAGCAATTCACGACCGTAGTTCTCGTTCGGTGCCCCTATGTGACTGTTCTGGTTATCCAACCAGTACATCATTCCTGGGTTTCGTGAAATCTCAAGAAGAAGATCTTCAAACCGACCGAGACCAAAACGACGGAACAGATCTATCTCGGCGAGCATCTCCATGCCATGGTCAAGCTTCACGCCTCCAACCGCCATGAGTCCGTGCCAGAACAGTGCGATCTTTTCTTCCAGTGGATTTGGGTTCGTCGCCAGTCTCCACGCCCATTGCGGATCAGCGTGGTTGGCCGTTCTCGCTTCCACTGATGCCACGAAGTACCGGTCCATTAGGTCCTGGTCTTCATGTTCCCGGTGAACCGGGTTCAACAATTCTTGAATCGTCGCTTCGTATCCCTGTTTCAAGTACCCGTCGATTTGATCGCGGGTCGCCCCGAACCCTGCTCTTCTGAGTAGTTGAGCCATCAGTTCGATATCAGTTGATCGTTGAGTCGACACAGTAGTCACCGAAAAACCTCCGATACCCGGTGCCGTTGAGCGTTCCAACACTATTGATGCGGTCCAAAGATATTAGCCGGATTGTATACGAATGCTGTTCTCTCCCAAACTACGATCCGCTTTCCCTCCAACAACGCAGACACCATCCTGTACGGCCAGCAACCGAATTAGTCATCCCCTGATACGGACCATCAGGATTAAGTAGCCGAAACAGGTAGAAGTCTCGGCAGCCAACGGCAAGACTGAAGCAACCGAAGAGGGGACGTCTCTGGCTCAACGACGGCTCATGTATCAGGTTGAGACCGGAGTACAAGAACCACGTCTGGGCATACGACTTCGTTGCCACGCGTACACATGACGGAAGGCCGGTGCGGATGCTGGCCGTGATCGACGAATACACACGGGAGTGCCTTGCGATAAGGGCGGCCAGGAGGTTCCGGTCTGACCAGGTACTCGAGCTGTTGAGCGAGTTGTTCGTGCTTCGGGGAGTCCGGGAACATATCCGGTCGGACAACGGACCTGAGTTCACTGCAACTGCGGTGCGGGAGTGGTTGAAGAACGTGGGAGCAAAGACGCTTTACATAGAGCCGGGCAGTCCCTGGGAGAACGGCTACGTGGAGAGCTTCAACGGTAAGTTCCGCGACGAGCTGCTAAACCGGGGAATCTTCTACACGCTGAAGGAGGTGCAGATACTGATTGAGATGTGGCGTAGGGAGTACAACACGATTCGGCCGCATAGCTCTCTGGGCTACCGGCCTCCGGCGCCAGAGACATTCATGCCAGTCGTCCCTGAGGTGGCTGGACTAACATAATCACTGGTACCGCTTCAGGGGGCAGGTCA
>JAYGCG010000110.1:0-8707 GCA_046583455.1 Dehalococcoidia bacterium
GACGCCACGGGGTTTGATCAGATCCTCCAGGAAGGTGGCGATCTGCTGCGTCATTCGCTCCTGAACCTGTAGCCGACGGGCGAACATGTCCACGAGGCGGGGGATCTTGGAAAGGCCGATCACTTTGTCTTCCGGAAGGTAGCCTACAGAGGCGTGTCCGTAGAAGGGCAGCATGTGATGCTCACACATGCTGTAGAAATCGATATCTTTCACGACCACCATCTCGTCATACTCGACATCGAACAGAGCGTTGTTCAGTAGCTCCACGGGATCGGTCTTGTAGCCGGATAACAGCTCGTCATACATGCGAGCGACACGTGAGGGGGTCTCGGCGGTGCCGCTCCGGGTGGGATCTTCTCCTACGGCGTCAAGGATCGTGCTGATCGCACCAGCTACTACGTTTTTACATTCGGCGCTGAGAACAGGTCCGTCCTCAAACTCGAATTGAGCCGATTTGATCTTACGCCCGTCCTGGGCCGCTACGGGTTGTTCTTCAATCATGCAAGGTGCCTCTCTGTCGCAGCATCAACGGCGTGCGACCGGCGGTCTGTCGTTAAGGAATGCGCAGTTTACCAATCCGCCGGTAGAGATTATTTACGCATGGCCGGAGATTATGGACCGTTCTCAAAGTCCCCCGATCACGCTTGAATGGCTAGCCGCCTGCGATCGCCGGGAGGAAATGAACCTCTGTATTGTCGTCGTCTATCTTATGAAGGAGGCCCTGTCTGGTCGCCTGTTCGCCGACTACGGCAGCAATTCCCGGTTTCAGATTTCCGTCCTGCAAGAGGTATTCAGCAGCGCCCGGAAATTCTTTTTCGAGGTTTTCGATCACCTCACGCAGATTCTTACCCGGAATCTGCGCTTCCAGCTGGCCGTTCGTTAGTTTGCGCATCGCATGGGGAATGAATACGCGGGCCATCAAATCTCTTTCTTTCGCATCATGGAGCCAGTTGGAGTGAACCAATTCCAGCCCGATCTTTTACTGGGGTCGAGAAGATCATAGCCCTGTGAATCACCGGTAACGACTGAAATAAAAAGAGGCGGCCCGGTAATCCGGGCCGCCTCTCATGTCTTCGTTATCGGTACTTAGACCTGAACGCTGGCTTTATTTCTTCGCTTCAAGAGCGGAGAGAATGCTTCCGGCATTCATCGGGGTCGTCCGAAGCCGAATGCCTAGCGCGTCGTAGATCGCGTTAGCGATCGTTGCTAGAGGCGGGACGATCGGCACCTCGCCGACACCACGTACACCAAACGGGTGGCCCGGGTTCGGAACCTCGACGATGATCGTCTCGATTTCCGGCAGATCCAGCGAGGTCGGCATCCTGTAGTCCAGGAAGCTGGAGTTGACCATTGCGCCATCGTCGTTGAGGAAGTACTCCTCGTTCAACGCCCAGCCGATGCCCTGCGCAACCGCGCCCTGCATCTGACCTTCAACGTACGACGGGTGAATCGCCGTGCCAACGTCCTGGACGATGGTGTAGCGGATCACGTCCGTCTTGCCGGTCTCCGGGTCGATTTCGATGTCGCAGATCTGCGTGGAGTAGGCACCACCGGCTCCCTCAGGGTCTACCGAAGCGCTGCCCACCACCGGTCCGCCGGTCGAGCCCAGCTTGCTTGCTAGTTCTTTGTGAGTGAGGCGTAGTTCCGGGTCCGACTTCGATTGGTAGCTGCCGTTGGCAAACTCGATCTCGTCTACTTCGACGTCCCAGAGCTTGGCCGCACGCTCACGGAGCTGTACGACAACGTCCTGCGCCGCATCGTGTGCTGCGTAGCCAGTTGCGTACGTCGTCCGGCTTCCACCGGTGACGTCCGTGTAGCCAATGCCTTCCGTGTCAGCAACGTGCGGGCGCACGTCCTCGGCCGGGATGCCAAGAACTTCCGCCGCCATCATGGAGATGGAAGCGCGGGAGCCGCCGATGTCGGTCGAGCCTTCGGTCAGGGCGACGGTTCCGTCTTCGTTGACGGAGATTGTCACGGCTGACTTCAGGCCGATGTTGAACCAGTAACCGGATGCAATTCCGCGTCCACGGAGCTTGCCGTCCGGGCCGTTCTTCTCGAGGGGAGTGTTCCAGTGATCGGACGCCTTTGCTGCTTCGTGGGTTTCGATCGCCCCGATGATCGGGTGGATCGGCCCGTCAGCCCTGCGCGTGCCTTCTTTGGCGGCGTTCTTGATACGGAACTCGATCGGGTCCATCCCGAGCTTCTCGCAGATCTCGTCGATCACCGTCTCCATGGCGTACGCGGCCTGCGTTGCGCCGGGAGCCCGGTAAGCGGCCGTCTTAGGCTTGTTTACGACAATGTCGTAGCCGTCGATCCGGGTGTTCGGAATGTCGTAACAGGAGAAGACGCACATCATGCCTGCGCCGACCGGTGAACCCGGGTACGCGCCGGCGTCAAAACGGAGGTCCGCAGTTGCGGCCGTGATGGTGCCGTCTTTTTTCACGCCGACCTTGGCGCTCATCCAGGTACCCGGTGTCGGGCCGGTGGACTCGAACACGGATGTCCGTTCCATAAGCAGCTTGACCGGACGGCCTGTCTCTCGGGCAAGGATTGCTGCGACGGGTTCCAGGTAGCTGGGTATTTTGCCTCCGAAGCCACCACCAATCTCCAGCGGAATTACCTTCACTGAGGAGTCCGGTACTCGAAGAATCCCGGCGGTCTGGCGGCGTGTCGGGAATGAACCCTGCGTGCTCGTCCAGATCGTGATCCGGTCCTCTTCATCCCATGTGGCGGTGGCGTTGTGCGGCTCTATGTATCCCTGGTGCACCATCGCCGTGTCGAACTCGCGTTCGATGACGATGTCAGCCTCGGCAAATCCTTTTTCGACGTCGCCGAACTCGTGGCGGATGTGGTTGGCCTGGTTGGTCTGGCCGTCGATCTTCTCGCCGAGATCCTGCCCTTCAAGATCCTCAAGCACGATCGGCGCGCCCGGCTTCAGGGCTTCCAACACCGTTGAGACCGGCTTAAGGACCTCGTAGTCCACCTTGATTAGAGCGGCCGCCTCAAGAGCGATATTTTTGTCCAGCGCCGCTATGGCGGCAACGGGCTGACCTTTGTAAAGGACCTTGTCCCCCGCCATCACATTGTTTGATGCGTAGCGGAAGTTGATGGCGCCTTCACCGAGGTCGATGAGAGTGTCGTGCGATCCCGGAAAATCAGCGCTCGTGATCACGGCACCGACACCCGCGAGAGCTTTCGCGGCAGAAGTGTCTATGGACTTGATACGGGCGTGTGCGTGCGGGCTTCGAAGAACCGCGCCCTGCAAAAGTCCGGGGAGCTTAATGTCGGCTCCGTAGATCGCCCTGCCGGTGACCTTGTCATATCCGTCGTGACGAATGGGACGGGTCCCGATCACGTTGTACTTGCCTTTGGTGGCTTCTGTTGTCATCGAGACCTCCCTAGGCCAATTCTGCCGCCTTCTGGACCGCTTTCACAATCTTATCGTATCCAGTGCAGCGGCAAAGGTTTCCGGCAAGCCAGAAACGGATTCGGTTTTCGCTCGGGTGCGGTTCCTTATCGAGCAGCGCCTTCGCTGCGATAAGGAACCCGGGGGTGCAGATACCACACTGGAGAGCGGCCTCTTCAAGGAACGTCTGTTGAAGCGGGTGTAGTTTCCCCGGCTCCGCCATTCCCTCAATGGTCTCGACGGTGCTGCCGTCGATCTCTGCGCCCAGTACACAGCATGAGTCGACGATCCGACCGTCAAGGTTGACGGTGCAGGCGCCGCAGTTGCCGTCATTGCAGCCTTCCTTGGTGCCCGTCAGACCCAGCTCGTCACGAAGCGTGTCGAGGAGGCTTACGTACGGCGCTACCAGGAAGTCAACCGGTTCTCCGTTCAGGGTTGCCCTGACTCTTACTTTCTCGACCAACTTAATTATTCTCCCGGGCGCGTTCGATGGCCCTCTCAAGGGTTCGGCGGGTCAGAACGCCGACAAGATGTATACGTTGTTCGGCTGTGCCGCGCATGTCGGAGATCGGAGATGCGTCTGCGCTCGCAGCCTGCGCTGCGGTGGAGATGTTCTCCGCTGTGGCTTCCTTCCCGGCCAGCAGATCTCCGGCAGAGGAAAGAATGGGCGTCGGGCCAACGGCGGCGAGTGCGACGCGTGCGGAGACAATTATGTCGCCGTCCAATTGAACTGAGCTGGCGACACCAGCGACCGCTATGTCCATCTCATTTCGGGGGGTAAACCGCTCGTAAGCGGCGCCGAAGCCCTTCTGGGGCATCGGCATTTTCATCTCGACCAGGAACTCTCCGTCCCCGATTACGGACTGACCCGGCCCGGTGCAGAAGTCCTCAGCGGCCACTTCACGCGTGCCATTGGGACCGGCAATTACGCAGGTGGTGTTGTGAACAATGAGGGTGCCTATGCCGTCACCACTTGGAGAGGCGTTACAAAGGTTCCCCCCGAGACCGGCCCGGGATTGAATCTGGATGCCGCCGATCATGCTGGCGCTATCCACCAGACCAGGGAACTTGGCGGCGACCTGTTCGTCCTCGTAGACGCGATAACAGGCGACCGCGGATCCCAGACGGAATTCAGAAGAACCAAGTTCAAGAACGTTAGTCTCCGGGATGTGCTTGATATCAACCAGGGCGTCAAGTTCCCATCGGCCGGCGCGCGCCATTACTAGGACGTCGGTTCCTCCGGCTAACGGCCTGGCGCGTTCGCCATACTTGGCGAGGGCGGCTATGGCTTCGTCTACGCTCGTGGCGCGGACATACTCAAACGGGTGCAAAAGCTGAGCTCCTTATATAACCTTGGCCGCATACAAAATATGGGGCGACGCCGGAAGCATTCGCAACGCGCGCAAACGCGCCCGGCGGAGCGGCGACCCCGGAAGCCGCATTATGCCCCCGCTCCAAGCGACTCGCAACAGCCATAAGACGTGATGCCGGGCGCTTGCCGTCTACCGAAATAGAGTGTGACGCAATCCTTCAGCCTCCCGCAAAGGGCTAATTCCTCTCCGCGGGCCTTTCCGTCCCGTTAGAATCCGCCCGAACCGCCGAATCTTTCAGGCGATCAACAGGCGAAATTCAAGCCACCTTCTCGTCATCCCGCCCCGGCGTAAGCATGTCGGTAGCCAGCCAGAGGATCACAATTTGACAGAGCCCGCCATCTTCAAAGCCAGCCGGATTGCCAACGCGGATAACGACGGCTGGTTGAGCGACCACGCCGTTGTCGTCGATGCGGGTGGGCGCGTTGAGGCGGTTGTCCCGTCCTCCACTCTTGGAGACACCTCCGGCAAGAAAACGTATGAGTTAGGAGACGTGTCCCTGCTTCCGGGACTTGTCGAGGCTCACTCCCATCTTCATGTGAGCCCCGATCTTGATGGGTTCGCTAACATCACCACGGAGACCGATGATCGGATGGTGATGCGGGCGGTGGGCGCGGCACGAAAGGCGCTTCTTTCCGGGGTCACGACGATGCGGGACATCGGGTCTCGTAACCAGGTCGCCTTTCCTGTCCGTGATGCCATCGAATCGGGCGTCATACCCGGGCCGCGTTTGCAGTTGGCAGGAACGCCGATCACGACAACGGCAGGGCACTGCTGGATGTTCGGCACGGAAGCGGACACCCTCGAAGAAGTCGTGAGGGTTGTTCGGCAACAGGTGAAACTGGGCGCAAATGTGATCAAGATCATGGCGTCCGGCGGCAACTTCACTCCAACGTCAAATCCGCGCATGACCCAGTACCCCGCTGAAACCTTGCGCGCCGCAGTGGTTGAAGCAGAACGGCTGGGCATCTACGTGGTTGCTCATTCACATGCCACCGCCGGGATCCGGAACTGTATCGACGCCGGTATCCACCAGATTATTCACTGTCGATGGCTTTCCTCTGATCCGACGGTTGCGATCGATTACGACCCAGAAGGAGCGGCCCGGCTCGCCGACGACGGCACATGGGTAGACCCCACGATCGGCCTCGCCGTGCTGGGAGCGGAGGCGAGAGCCGCCGGCGCGCCACAACGACGACTTCACTGGGGTGTAGCGGCGGCGCGCCCCTCACCGGAGCAGACCATAGAGGTTCTCAAGGACATGCGTGATAAGGGTGTGCGATACACAACGGGTCTGGATATGGGGATGGCGTACGCCGACTTTGACAAGTCCGCATATAACGCTATTTCGTTTGTGGAATCACTCGGTTACACGCCGTGGGAAGCCATTGCGGCGTCAACTTCTGTTACCGCCGAAGCGTTGAGGGTCAACGACACCGTTGGCTCACTTCAGTCCGGCATGATCGCAGACATGATGTCTGTGGCAGGCGATCCGTCAAAGGACATTCGAACGTTGGCGATTTCGACCGACGTAGTGAAAGGCGGCGTGCCGGTGAAACTGGAAGGCCGGGCCCTCGTCTAGGTGACCGAAATTTTCTCGTTTTAAACAGCCATTCGGGATAACTAGCCAGATGCAAAGGAACGCCTACACGTGACAGAAAACGCCGTCTTCAAAGCAGACCGTGTCGCCAACGCGGAGGTAACCGCATGGCTGCCCGATCACGCCGTCATCGTCGAGGACGGCCGCATCTCGGACGTGATCTCGCAAAGTTCCATTGCTGACGGTATTTCCGATACGCATGAGGTCCACGATCTGGGCAACGTGTCGCTGTTGCCGGGCCTGATCGAGGCGCATGCACACATGCACACGGCTGCGGGTCCCGATCCTGTGTATACCCAATATTCTGCGTTTAATGACTCAAAAGAGTTCTTCATCATGCGCGCTGTCGACCATGTCCGCATAACGCTGCTAAGCGGTGTGACGACGATGCGTGACCTCGGCGGCCCCACAGACGTTGTGTTCCCGGTGCGTGACGCAGTTCGTTCGGGCGTGATTCCCGGACCACGCCTGCAACTGGCCGGCGCTCCGATCACGACTACTGCCGGACACTGCTGGTTCTTCGGTTCTGAGGCGGATACGGCGGAGGAGGTTGTCCGGGCGATCAGGGCACAGGTGAAGCTGGGCGCTGACCTGATCAAGATCATGTCAACCGGCGGGATGTTCACTCCCACGGCAAACCCTCGCTCCGCCCAGTACCCGGTAGAGACGCTGCGCGCCGCCGTGGTGGAGGCTGAAAGATTGAACGTACAGATCGTCTCCCACTGTCTCGCCGCAGACGGGGTGCGCAACTGCGTGGAGGCAGGAATCCACACGCTGATCCACGCACGCTGGCACGATTCAGATTTCAGCAAAGGCCTCGCCTATGATCCCGATGTGGCCCAGATGGCGGCAGATAAAGGAATCTGGGCGGACCCTACGACCGGACACATCATGGTCGGCGATGTCAGGATCGCGGCGGGCGATGTTCCGCCACGTGTCCCGCACTGGGCCGTTTCCGCTACAACCGTTCCAGAGGAAGAGCACGATGCGGTCTTACGGGATATGCGGGAACGCGGAGTGCGCTTTGTGACGGGGCTGGATATGGGCATGGCACACGGCGAGTTTGATATGTCGGCCGCGAACGCCTGGTCGTTCGTAGAACTTCTCGGCTTTAGTAACTGGGAGGCGTTGGCCGCGTCGACGATCGATACCGCTGAATCGTTACGTCTTGCTTCTGAGACGGGCGCGATCAAGCCGGGGCTCAGTGCGGATCTGATGACCGTATCTGGAGACCCATCTAACGACATAGAAGACCTGTTCAACTGCAGGGACGTCGTGGTCGAGGGTCGCCTTGTCAAGAGAGATGGAAAAGCGCTGGTTTAGCTTCCCGTTAACTACCGGATCGATCGACTTGTCATGCGGCGAGGACATCCCCCGGACTTGTTTCTTCCGCCGGTAGCTCGAACGGAATGGCAAAGGAGAATTCGGCGCCTTTGCCTTTTTCGCTCCGACACCAGATTCGACCGCTGTGCCTGCCGACAAGCCCTTTACTTACGTACAGTCCAAGCCCGGTGCCGGGGATGCGAATCTTCACCGGGTCGCTGCCACGGTAGAACCGCTCAAACAGCCTCTCCTGGTCTTCTATTGAAATCCCAAGTCCGGTGTCGATTACCGACACGACAACGTCATCATCTTGTGCCACGCATTTCACCAGTACGTGAACACCTTCACGGCTGTACTTGATGGCGTTTGAGATCAAGTTGCTGATTACCTGATCGATAGCCTGCCGGTCTCCCTCAACCATAGGCAGGGTTCCGGTCCTTTCAAATTTGACCGTTACCCCGGCGTGGCTTGCGGAGGCCTGGAACAGGTCTAACGCGCTTACAACCAGATTCTCGATATCGAACATCGTCACGGTCAGAGGAATACTTGTATCTTCGGCCATCTCCAGATGCGAGAACACGTTCAAGATGTTCTGCATGCGGACGGACGAACGGGAAGCTTTCAAAAGCAGGTCAAGCTGTTTTTCTGGCACCTCGCCGGCAGTTCCATCAAGTACAAGGTCCACAAATGCGCTGAAGGCCGTGAGCGGACTCCTCAGTTCGTGCGCAACCGTGGTCATCAGGTCGGTCTTCTGCGTGTTGATGTCTTTTAGCTCGTCACTGGCGTCTTGAAGTTCACCGTGAAGGCGAGCGTTGGCGACTGCTCCGGCCACCTGCCCGCCAACGCGGGTGACTATTCCCAGCTCGCGCTCCCCGTAAGCGTCCGGCTTGAGTGAAGTCACCGCCAGGCCCGCAAAGGATCGTCCGGCGGATACAAGTGACACACATATCATCGACCGGGCATTGGTCTCGTTTGGCCAGAGGAGCTGATCAAAAAACTCTTTGATTT
>JAYGCG010000005.1:0-18400 GCA_046583455.1 Dehalococcoidia bacterium
CGGACGAACAGCGGCCGCAGAGTGTCGCCCCCCGGATCGGTAGTGCGCACATCCGGCATGATCCGTCGCTGGTCAGTCGTGTCGCGTCCATCAAGCACGTATCGCATAGCAGTTCGCCGGCCCGGTTGCTGTGCACGCATGTTGCGGGGAACAGCGAATCCGTGGCTGTGGAAACCACCTGCCGGAACATTTCGGAGATTCTCATATTGATACCCACACCTGTAGCCCACGAGGACCGTAAAATGGAGACATAGTCCTCAGGCGACGCCCTGAACGCAAGCGACCTTCAGCTGGAACATCTACCCCGGAGGTGGACTTTAGTGGAACTCACCATCACCGCCAAGAACTTGCCGTCCAGCCCAGCCCTCAACAAGTACGCAGAGAAGCGTCTCTCAAAGGTGATCAACCGCCTGCGTGATGACGTGCCTATAAGACTCGTGCTCCGGAAAGAGAGCACGAAAGCCGCTTCTGACAGATTTGTTGCAGAGGTGACCGCAACTTTAAGGGGCGGCACCGTTCTCAGGGCTGAAGAGCGCGCCGAAGACCTTTATATCGCAATCGACGCACTCTCGGATGTCCTGGCGCGCCAGATCCGCCGATACCGCACCCGGTACTCGAGGCGACGGACGAGCCTCACTGAGTGGGAAGCTACCGTTCTCCAGGAACTGACGCCGAGCGATACATCATCAGAAACGATCGGCACGCCGGCCGAGCCGGACACCGAACAGGTGGCGACGGTTTCCGATGAAGAGACGGTGTCCGAGCTTGAAGATGGACGCATTGCCCGGACAAAGACGCATGAGATGGCGCCGATGACCGTCGAAGAGGCGTCGAGCCGTATGGAACTGCTCGGGCACAGCTTCTTCGTCTTCCAAAACTCCGCCGACAGCACAATCAGTGTGATCTACCGCCGCCATGACGGAGATTACGGTCTGATCGTGCCCCAGGCGGTCTCCTAGTAAGAAGCCTGGTCAGACCTGACGGACCCGGAACGTGGCGCCACATGAGGGACAGGTGATGCCGCCTCTCCCCGCGTTCAGAGATTTGCCACAATACGGGCAGTAACTGATCTTGCGGCGCGTTCGCCCTTCGGTCACCGACAGGCGCTGAAGAACCGGAAGGATGATGGTCGTCGCCACCGTCAAAATGCCGATAACGCCAACGATCTGGGCCGTTCCAGATCCTTCCACCCGCTCCCACACCGCGCCGACGAGGAACGCCGCCAGTACCCCACTCAACGGGAACGCAGCGATCTGAAGTAAGCGAAACCGGGCCGGGGTCCGTGCGATAGAGACCAATGACCAGTGTGTCAGCGTCACGCCGATAAATATTGTGCTGGCCGCAGTCTTGACCAGATTATCGAGATCGAAGCCGTTCCAGATAGTCACGACCAGCATCCCGAACCCGGAGACGGATACGATGATCGCGAGGGTCGAAAGCGTCCTGCTTCTACCCTGCTCGATGGCAATTCCGTTGGAAAGGGTGAGCACGCTTGCGGCTGCGATGGAGAGTGCGGTCAGCAGGATACGGCCGTCCGTGTCGCTGAACTCGCCTCTAAGCAGAGAGAAGATCGCGAGCGCGGCGCTGATAACTACCGAGGCGATCAGCACCTGAAGCCCGGTGCGTTTCGGGTTGATCGATTTCGAGAACATTGTGTTCAGCGTCTCATGCTCTATCGGGAAACCACAGGAGCATCCGGATCCCGGTATTCGTAGATAACGACGGGACCGTCGCGATACACCGGATTCAACCCGTAGCTCTCCATGTCTTCAAACTTGGAGATGCCCTCGCCCGAGTAGTAGTTGCGCTCCATCTCGCCTACGTACACGTACTTCACGTCGTACTTCCTGAGTAGCTCGATAGCGTCTGGCATGTTGGAGGTGCCGTAGAAGCTGTCCACCTCAAACCTGCGCCGCATAACCTCATCCGCGTACTCTGGACGTTGCTGGCGTTGATGCCAGTCCCAGCCGATCACCGTCGGCAGGCCTGTGTAGGTGGAAACCCTGTTGCCCCATCTGTACAGCTCTGAGAGACCCTCGACGATGACCGGCGAACCCTCAACGTTTTCTTCTAACCACCGGATCGCCTTGAGATCGTGTCCAAGAATGAGAGGGTCTGCTCGGTCCTGGTAAACGGCGTCAGCCATGAAGCTCGTGCCATCGAGACCAGAGCTATCCGGGTTGAACTGATCGTCAACTCGGACTGGCGTTGCCATAACGGGGTAGATCAACCCGATGGCCAACAAAAGTACAAAAGCCCCGATTCCGACTGCCCTGACCCTCCCCCATCGAAGGAAACCACTGACAGAGAAAGCGGTCTCGCCGAACGCCCAGAGCCTCCAGAGCATATAAGCGCTGGCGACCCCAAAGAGCACCCAGGCCTGCAGATAAAACTTGAACACGGTGTTCTGGCGGACGATGTCGTCCTTGACCGAGAACAGCTCCGGAAATGCGCCCAGCCCGAGTGCGATCGCCGCAATCGCCGTCGCGATCCCGAGCTCTATCCTGTCTGCATCCCGCCGCCGCAGCCCGAAGAGCCACATGACGAGCAGTAAGGCGGCTCCGAGCAGGGTGAACGCCAGTGTGGCCTGCCCGGTGACGACGATCATTACAAGTAGAGCCGTGAATACGACCACGACCAGAGCCGTTGTCCGGGGTGCGTTTCTCATCCAGCGCGGCGCTATCTCGATGATCTCGCCAGAGCGGACAACACGCCGGATCTCGACGGCAAGGTAAGCGGCGATCCCGAGCAAGAAGATCCCGTAGATCGTCATGTATCGCCATAACGGGCTCAAGATGTCGTTCCGGGTCAACCCTGCATCGACTTCGTAACGCTCATGGAACGGCAGGAACAGCACCAGGCTCAACACGGCCACAAACGCCGCCCTCCCAAGCCCACGTGCCAGGCGTACTCCGACGCTTCCACGCCGTGACAGAAGTTCGCCCCCGACCAGCGCTATCCCGACCATCCCCATCGCCGTCGGGAAGTCCCAGGCGTTGATGATCCGCAGCGCACCGACGCTCAGACCGAGAGCCAGCAGCCCGGCGATTGTTACGGCCGGACTGCCCCGCGGTGGTGATGTGGAGCGAAGGAACGCGGCGACCGCAAGTCCGAGTGTCAACAGCACGAACGGGATGGCGATCATTTGAGCGTGGAGATCGGCAAAGAGGAAGGAGAAGAACGGGAACTCGGTGATCTCGTTGCCGCCGGAGTCGGAAGCAAACATCCGTGAGCTACGCCAGAAATCGAACTCCCCAAACGGCTGCCCTTCAAACAGCACGCGGTTCGTTCCGGATACGACCTGGAACAATCCGTCCATGTTCCCTATGACGGTCACGAACAGCGCACCGGTCAACCCTGCGATCACGGCAGACGCGGTGCCGGTCTTGACCATCCCAGGGCGTAACTGGACGCGCTCGACCAGACCGTGCACCACGGTGAACGCGCCGCCAACCGTCATGGCGAAGAACATCGGCACGGCAAGATTGTATGCGACCGATGGGATGATTCCAGTTAACCGAATCATGGTCGCCGTGATGAACTGCCCGAAGTAGTAGTAGTTCAAGTAGCCACCGGCAAACCACGGGTCGTACGGCGGCATCACGGTGGATCGAGTGACGGCGTTCAGGTAGGCAAAGTCCATCGGCTTTTCGCCGCCACGCCAGGGATGCCAGAGGTCCGGGTCGGCGACACGTATGAGAAGGAATACCATGAAGGCCGCTAGAAACAGGGCCTCCATGCCGAACACCATCCGCCAGCGTGTACGCAGGAAGTTGGCGATCTCGGACCGGAGCGGCCAGCCGATCACGCCGGACACGCCGGCCCAGATGGCGATTGCGAGTACCACGGAGCCACGGCTGAAGTCTGCGATGCCCACGCTGGCCATGAACCAGGTGACGAAAGCGACCAACAGTAAGCCAAGCGGCTTATGCAGCAGATAGCCACGGTTTGGAAACGGACGGAAAAGTACGTAACCGATCGGCAACGCCACCAACCCGAGACCCTGTATCGCCAGCAGCCACACGATCCACGACCAACCGGCCGTATTACGGTCGAGGTCGACGATGTCCGAGAACGTGCCCCCGGCGACCTGAATTGCGCGTTCGTCGTCCGTGAGGAGCAGTCCGATCGTCTGCCCGATGGTTAGGCCATTGAGCTGGACCTGTTCCTGAATGATCCCTTCTATGTCGGCTGTAGATAAGCGATCTGAATTTCGGAACACCAGCGGTCGGGAGTGGTCATACACCGTGAAACTCTCGTCCGCCCACCCGAAGGAGACGTTCACACCACCCGGGCCATCGAAACCTTCCGGAACTGGGAGATCGATCCGTGCCATGGGGTCGGCGTTGTATCCGATTCCGAGGAATGACGTTTCACGATTAGACGTGTATGCCAACTCGTACCCAAGTTCGCCGCCGAACAGCTTCTCGTAATAGACGGAGCTGATCGGATACCGGTCTTCGAGCCGTGGGATCGTTCCGTACAGGCGGTTACTGAATATGACGAGATAGTCGGCATCGGCGAGAGATTCCGAGATCTCGTTCAGTTTGAAGAGCGTGTCGTGGTCGTATAAAGGAAGCTCACGAACATCGTACTGGTACAACTCCGGCAGACCTTCGTCCCAGTGCTCTTTAAGGATCGTGGAGCCGGTCGGTACGTTGGCGGAGATCCAGTCAGACGCTTCTTGCGCCGGGTGGGGCTGGCTATATATGGACTCAAATGCGAGCGTGTAATGGGCCGTGAATAAAAGTAGGCCACCGACGATGACCGGAGCCGCCGCGCGTCGCATACGGCTATTCCGGCGAAGGGCGTCGACCAGCCACCAAGACGCCCTGCTGCCGTAAATCAGCAGCAGCGGCGTAACCGGCAGCATATAGCGCAGGAACTTGACGTCGAACCAGCCGATGATCGCCAAGTATGGGATCACCCACGCGAGGATGACGAGGTCTACTTTCCGACGAGATCGCCAGGCTGTGATCAACCCGGCGCCCAGTCCACCCCAAACGGCGAGGCCGAGCACCGGACCAAGACCCCAGGTGCCGAGTTGCAACGCCTGGTACAGATACCGGGACGTGTCTTCGTACTGGCGTGTGTAGGGAAAGTCGACGATGCGCCGCACCATCTGCCCCTCTCGCCCCATGTCCACCCAATACTGGTCAAAGTCGATAAACATGTAGGGCTGGGCGATGAACAACGCCACAAAGGCCGCCCCACCGGAAATCAGCCCGCCGATAACGAACGTCCGGATCCTGATTCGATCTGCCCAGAACCTCGGCGCAAAAGCAAACCTGTTACCCGGAATCGAGAACGCATAGATCAGGTGTGAGGCGGCGATGGCGAGAACCAGAGGGGCGGCGGAAGCCTTGGTGGCGATCGCCAGTCCGAACAGCGCCCCGGCGATTGCGGCATCCTTGCGGCTGCCGGTGTATGCGACGCGGACGGATACCAACAGCGTCGCCACGATGAACATGGCGAGGATTGTGTCGACCGCGAAAAAGTGGCTCAGCTGGATGTGTATGACCGCCAGCGATGTGAGCGCGGCCGCCAGAAGACCTACCCGGCGTCCGTACCATCGTGCCCCAAGGGCGAACACAAGCAGGATCGTGACCGTGTCCGCCAGAGTAGATATAACGCGGCCGGGAATGCGAAGGTCAAACAGATCCCAGTCGGTCACCGGGGAGGCTACCGCCTGAACCGTGCGCAGCGTATAAAGCGGAAGACTCCCGTAGTTGAACCACCCGGGATTGAGTGGACTGTCTTCTGCTGACAACAGATCGCCGAACTCGCCGACGGTTGCCGGGAAATCGATCCGTTCCGTCTGCATCAATATGGCACGCTCGTCCGGGTGGAACAGACCGCCATCGTCCCAGTCGATGCCGTAAAGCCGCAATCCAAGCGCCAGCAGGACGATTAAGCCAAGCAGCCATGCCGTTGTCCGAGCGGACGGATCTGGACGCGACGCGCCCGCGAGATATGACTCGCCTTCGGCCTGATCGACCGATTCGCTCCGGGGCGTTGATTGCATGGCGATCGATTTTAAGGGCGTGCAGGCCTGCGAGAAGTGTTCAGCGCCATCAGTTTCCCTGATGACACAGTGGGAAGATTATTCGGCACATTCGATTGTCTGGACTCGTGGAGTTCTACGTGGCCCTTGATTCCACGGACCTACATGCAGGAAGGCGCCGTGTTAACGCCACTTAAGACATCCATTGACCGGACTCGTGACCGGGCCTAACGTTAGGACTTCCCCGACAGATTTCTGGTACATCCCACTGAAACTTTGACGGACATCGCCGGTGGATCACCGGCCTACATAAACTACAACGCGGGCAGTACGAGACGCCTGCGACACTATCTCAAATTGGAGTCTTGATGCCTGAAACCGGGTCCATACAGCCACCGTTTGAAAGGACCGTTCTTGACTCCGGGGTTCGTGTGTTGACCAGCCACATGCCGCACACAGGCGCGGTCAGCATCCAGGTCCTCTTCGGCGCCGGGTCCCGCTACGAGACGGACGAACTTGCCGGTTCATCACATCTTTTCGAGCATTTGCTCTTCAAGGGCACGACTAAGCGACCAACCCCCCGGGAAATATCTGAGACTATCGAGGGTGTTGGCGGAATTCTGAACGCTTACACGGACCGGGAAGCGACCGGTTACTGGTGCAAGATCGCCCTTACCCATTACAAGGACGGGTTGGATGTCCTGCTGGACATGATCCGTGATCCTCTTTTCAGGGAAGAGGATATCGAAAAAGAGAAAAAAGTCGTCTTCGAAGAGATCAAAGCGTCACACGACTCACCGGAAGCGACGGTGGACATGATGATGGATGATCTGCTGTTTCCGTCGCAGCCGCTGGGACGTGACATCGCCGGCAGCGTGGAGTCGGTCGAGGCGGTAAGCACGGAGTCCTTGAAGGAATATCTTCGAACCCAGTACGTGGCCGGCAACACCGTCATTTCAGTCGCCGGAGCCGTGGCCCACGACCAGATTGTTGCCGATGTGGCGGAGTTGATGGATGGCTTCCACGACGGCGAGCCGGCGCCAATGTTCCCGTTTGTGGACAACCTCAAGGGGCCGAGCCTGCGACTACAACACCGGGACACTGAACAGGCGCATCTATCGCTCGGCCTCCATGGCATCGCAGCCGACGATGACGATCGCTACGCGCTCAGGCTGCTCTCCACAATTTTTGGCGGCTCGATGAGCAGTCGTTTATTTGAAGAAGTGCGCGAGAAACGCGGTCTCGCCTATTCCATCCATGCGGGACCGGCGCACTACAAGGACGCGGGGTTGTTCCAGATATCATCTGGAGTTGACCCGAAACGGGCGACCGAGGCGATCAAGGTAATCATGGACGAGGTGATCAAGCTCCGTGACGGCGTTACCGAGGACGAGTTCGCCAAGTCAAAGGAACTGACCAAGGGCCGGATCTTGATGCGGATGGAAGAAAGTCGATCTGTCGCCGGTTCGATCGGCTCTCAGGAGCTGCTGCTCGGAGAAGTGAAGTCGGTCGACGACGTTATCGCCGAGTACGACGCTGTTGAGATTGATCAACTCAAGGCGATAGCCAATCGGTTGATTGACGAGAAAAAACTGGTACTTGCGGTGGTTGGGCCGTTCGACTCGGAAGACATATTCAGGCCGTTACTGACCCTTTAATCAGGGTAAATACGGCCATAAGGCCATTAATCAGGTCTTCAATTCCCGCGAGAACAGGTTCCGATAACCGCTAGGGATTCGGTGGCCGGTCTGTTTACCGTGTCCCCTATGGACATGCGACAACCAGCCCACCCGAGGCATCGATGGGACGCCGACAGCATTCGTGCTCTACGGCTGTTTCTGGATGTATCTCAAAGCGTATTTGCCAACTACCTCGGCGTACGCCAACAGACAGTCAGTGAATGGGAGACCGGCGTGTACCGGCCCCGAGGAGCGTCTGGGACGCTGCTCTCGTTAATAGCGGAGCAGGCCAGTTTCCGGTACTCCGGACCGCCGTCAGTTGAGCGTCAACCGATACCCGCCTTCTCCTCAGGACGGCCAGCACCATCAAAGCCACCGGCTTCCCGCAGCGACGAAGTTCCGCAGCGACCTCCGTCATCTTCCGTGGCCCCGGGTCGAGTAACCCGTGTCGTGGGTGATCGTGATAGCGGCTCCCGGGGATACATTCCGTACGTGCCACCGGCACTTCGACCCTCGCCGAGGCCCCAGAACTTCGGCGGTCCAACGGGCCGCAACGAGCTAGCGTTCTAGCCAGAACTTCGACAATAAAACCGGGCAATCCCGCCCACTTGATCAAGATGCAGCGCCGCACTTTCCGATCCATTCAGGGTGCGGTGCTTCGCGTTGACACCCCTGTGGCGCGGCCATACCATGACGCAACGTGCCACAACGTGTCTTTCGTGACCATTTCGCATGGTCGTAGTGGGGGCGTCTATGGCGTCGCTGGAACCTGAATTGACCGATCGTTTTAGATGGGCACAGCAGGAGAAAAGCTAGATGACTACCAGGGCATACATCTTGATCGAAACGGTTGTCGGCAAGACGACCGAAGTCAGCGCCGCTCTTCAGAAGGTCTCGGAAATGACCAGCGTTGATGTCGTCACGGGACCCTACGACATAATCGCGATCGCCGAAGCTGAGGATCTTCCTACTCTCGGAAATCTGGTCAGTGACGGGATGCACAACGTCCCGGGCATCGTCAAAACAGTCTCGTGTCTGGCCGTTGGCCCGTAGTTCCGACGGCCCGCCCGAACCCTTGAAATATACGACGGCCCGGACGGATCGGGCCAGAACGAAATTGCCGAATGAGAATGCCGAAACAGAATGAAGAAAAGAGGCCTCAATGAGGTACACATTCACCGCCGAGGAAGAAGACTTTCGCCAGGAAGTTCGAGCCTGGCTAACAGATCAGCTTCCGGACGACTGGAATGGCGGAGATGAGAGTACCGATGAGGGCTGGGCATTCAACCTTGAGATGCGCAAGAAGCTGGCCGACAAGGGCTGGCTAACGCTCGCATGGCCGAAGGAATACGGTGGCCAGGGCGCATCGTTCATGAAACAGGTGGTCTTTAGCGAAGAGATGACAGCTGCCCAGGCGCCCGGCGTCGACGGCTTCGGCATCAAAATGCTTGGCCCAACGATCATGGTGCACGGCACGGAAGAGCAGAAGAAACGGCTGCTCCCACCGATCGCCCGCGGCGAGCTCCAGTGGTGCCAGGGTTACTCCGAACCGGACTCCGGCTCTGATCTGGCCTCACTCCAGTTGAAGGTCGAAGAGACCGACGATGGATGGATGGTCAATGGATCAAAGATCTGGACCTCTCAGGCCCACCGCGCTGACTGGATTTTCTTCCTCGGACGCACGAACCCGGATGCGCCAAAGCACCGTGGCATCAGCTTCTTTGTCGCCGACAGACATACGGCCGGCATCGAAGTACGACCCATCGTGAACATGGCCGGAGAGCATCACTTCAACCAGACGATATTCGAGGACGTCCATATCCCGAAAGACGCCCTTATCGGCGAAAGGGACCGTGGCTGGTACATCGCCGCCACCCTGCTGGACTTTGAACGTTCAGGCGTCCAGTACCCGGCGGGCGGAAGGCGCACATTTAACGAGCTGCTTGAGTTTGCCAAGGCAACTCCGGGCTCGGACGGCCAGCCGTTGTCAGAAGACCCGGATGTCCGCCGGCAGTTTGCCGAGCTCGATGTCGATATCGAGTGCGCCCGGCTTGTGGCTTATGAAGTTGCATGGATGCAATCGGTTGGACAGATTCCAAACAAGGAAGCCTCCGCCGCAAAGGTTCTCGGTACAACGCTGACCCAGAAGCTGGCGAAGTTCGGCACCGAGCTTGCAGGCATGTACGGGATGCTCGGCCCGGGCTCGGAGTTTGCTCCGATCGACGGCCGATACCCCCAGATGCAGTTATCTGTAGTTGCGCATACCATCTTTGCCGGCACGACCGAAATCCAGAAAAACATCATCGCCACCCGCGGCCTGGGACTGCCTCGCGGCTAGTCGGCTTACGCGCTTTGCGATCGTTGGAATTAGCTACCGGCCTGGTTTACACCCCACGGAGTGCCCAATGAGATATGCCTTCACGCCCGAGGAAGAAGAGTTTCGTGCGGAGGTACGTGACTGGCTGACCGAGCAGCTTCCTGACGACTGGAATGGCATCGACGAGGACAGCGAAGAAGGCTGGAAGATGACTCGTGTGATGCGAAGCAAGCTGGCGGATAAAGGTTGGCTGACGCTGGCATGGCCGGAAGAGTACGGCGGCCAGGGTGCTTCTTTCATGAAGCAGGTCGTTTTTAACGAGGAGATGTCACACGCCCGCTGCCCCGGCATCGATGGTTCTGCCATAAAGATGCTCGGCCCGACGCTGATGATCCACGGATCCGAGGAACAGCGCAGGACCCTTCTCCCGCCCGTAGCACGTGGCGAGGTCGAATGGTGCCAGGGTTACTCCGAGCCGGATTCCGGCTCGGACCTGGCGTCCCTTCAGCTCCGTGTCAACGAGACCGACGATGGCTGGGTGGTGAACGGTAGCAAGATCTGGACTTCTCAGGCCCATCGCGCTGACTGGATCTTCTTCTTAGGCCGCACGAACCAGAATGCGCCCAAGCACCGCGGTATCAGCTTCTTTGTGGCGGACATGCACACGCCCGGAATCGAAGTCCGGCCCATCATCAACATGGCTGGATCCCACCATTTCAACCAGACGATATTTGAGAACGTGCACATCCCGAAGGATGCGCTTGTCGGTGAACGGGACCGTGGCTGGTATATCGGTGCCACGCTGCTCGACTTCGAGCGATCAGGCGTCCAGTATTCCGCGAACGGTCGGCGAATACTGAAAGAACTGGCCGATTTCGCCAAAGAACAGATCGGGTCGGACGGACGCCCGATGTCTGAAGACCCGCAGGTGCGGAACAAGTTCGCCGAGCTGGATGTCGATATTGAGTGCGCACGCCTGGTGGCTTACGAAGTCGCCTGGATGCAGTCGGTCGGACAGGTACCCAACAAGGAAGCATCGGCCTCCAAGATTCTCGGCACCCAGCTCATGCAGAAACTCGCCAAGTTCGGGACCGAACTCGGCGGTATGTACGGAATGCTCGGTCCGGGCTCGGAATTCGCGCCTATCGACGGCAAATACCCGATAATGCAGCTCACATCGGTGTCGAGCACCATCGCCGCCGGTACCACCGAAATCAACAAGGGAATCATCGCCTCGCGAGGTCTTGGACTGCCGCGGGGTTAACAAACAAAACATCACCGTCTGCTGTTAAAGCACGGGCGAAACCCAACCAATTAATAAATTTACTGGAGTAACTGAACGTGGACATCGGCCTCTCCGAAACGCAGCAACTGATCCGCAACTCCGCCCGGGAATTCCTGGAGGAGAATTGCGACACGCAGTACGTGCGTGCGATGGAGGAAGACGAAGTCGGTCACACCGAAGAGTTGTGGGATCAGCTGGCGGAACTCGGGTGGCTCGGACTGACCGTGCCGGAAGAGTACGGCGGCGCAGGCATGTCGTTCAGTGAACTTGCGATCCTTCTTGAGGAGACCGGGGCTGCAATGCTGCCGGGTCCGTTTTTCTCGACCGCGGTCATTGGAGCCGAGGCCCTGAAACTGGCGGGATCTGATGATCAGAAGAAGGATCTCCTTGCAAAGCTGGCCGAGGGTAAGCTCAAGACAGCGCTGGCGTTCCACGAGTCAGCGGCCGCATGGACGGCGGAGAGCATCTCCGAGATGACGGCGACTGAGACGGAGGACGGCTGGATTCTCAACGGAGAAAAGCGCTTCGTCCAGGACGGAGCAGCGGCGGACATGCTGATCGTCGCCGCTCGCACCGGCGAAGACGCCGAGAACGGCATCACGCTGTTCCTGGTTGAGACCGACAACGCAGACATCGAATCCCGGGAACTCAAGACCACAAGCTCGGACCGGATGTCCGTCATGACCTTCGGCGAAGTGTCGGTGCCCAGGGCATCGGTCCTTGGCGAGGTTAACGGTGGCTGGGCGGTCCTTCAAAAGCTCTTCCAGTACGGCGCAGCGGGCAAGTGTGCGGAGATGGCGGGTGCCGGCCAGAAGATGCTTGACACGACCGTAGACTACGTACAGAACCGGGTCCAGTTTGGTCGAGCTATCGGCAGTTTCCAGGCCATCCAGCACCACGCCGCAGATATGGCCATTGAGGTGCAGGCGGGCCGGCAACTGGCGCGACAAGCTGCATGGTTCCTGGGTGAAGGACTGGACGCCACCCGCCAGGTCGCATTGGCCAAGGCGTATCTGAGTGAAGCGTATCCGCGGGTCTGCGCAACGGCACACCAGTGTCACGGCGCTATCGGCTACACGCACGAGTACGACCTCCACCTGTGGACCCGAAGAGCAACGGGCCAACGCCTGGCATTCGGCGACACCAAGCTGCACCAGGAGACCCTGACTGACGCGGCCGGACTCTAAACAGGTAACACCGGCCCGCAATCACGGGAATAAAAGGAATACGGGGTTGGACGACCGCCTGATCCAGGGACGGCTAACGGCGGCGCTGCAAAACTGCACCGACGAACCCTGGGAACACAGATTCCCCTGGGACGATGACGGTTTTGCGCGCCGCTTCGTAAAGGTCACCGATGAGAACGCCAAGTGGTGGGGCCCGCCCGAGCCAGATGTGACCCGGCTGCTCGATATCTGGAACGACAGAACGAGCGATGCCAGAAACGCCCTGCCCTCAGTTCTAGACCTCGCTTGTGGAGCCGGTCGGCACTCAATCGCCCTGGCATGGGCCGGTTGTGATGTGATCGGCGTAGATATCGGCGCGCCTGCGATAGAGCGAGCGCTGGAGAAAGCGCAGGGGCATGGCGATGGAAACCTGGGGTTTGTGCATGCCGATATCGAAACTTATGACCCGGGACGGAAGTATGACCTGATTACGCTTCTATCCGAGCAATGTGTCTCGTTCCCGGCCGTGGAGCTGGCGGCGATGATCCGGCATTATCTGGGATTCTTGACCGACGACGGCTGCCTGATACTTGAGACCCCGGGCCAACTTCCGGACCCGGCCGTGAAATACCGGAAGCCCGGCGAGCACCAGACACTCTTCTCAGATGGGCCCTACTGGGAGCTACAGTTCACCGAAGTTGACTCGGCTACACGCCTGGTATCGGATCGGTACGCTGTGTTGACGGAAGCGGACGATCTTGTGACCGTTTATACGGACTGGCGGACCTACTACCCGGCCGATTGGATCGCACAAATGCTCCCATCTGGTGCGTCGATGACGGTGCGCCAGAGGCGGTCACGGCCCGACTGGTGCGTCATTTCAAATCGACCTGTTTCACCTGAGTAGTTGGAATGAGGGCTTGATCCTCAGGAGGTCTAAGTTGGATTCGGACTGCCTGTTCTGCAAGATTATTTCGGGCGATATTCCCAGCATAGAGGTGTATCGGGATGACCGTGTCATGGCTTTTCTGGACATCGCTCCCGTGGCGCCTGAGCACATCCTTGTGATCCCTCTCCAACACGTCACGTTCCTGCGCGACGCCGATGAGTCGCACGAGGCGTTGATCGGGCATTTGGCGTTGGCGGCGGATCGTATCGCCCGCGCGCGCGCTATCCGGGACTCCGGGTACCGGCTTACGATTAATCAAGGCCCGGACGCTGGTCAGGAGGTCGATCATCTGCACATGCACCTGCTCGGCGGCCAGAGGCTCGGCCGGGTTGGATGAGCGCCTGATTGAGCGGTTTCGAGGATTATTGAATGGCCGGAACTAACGCCGAACAACTCGCCCGGGTGGAAGCCCGTGTGTCGGAGTTGCCGGAGCGGCTACAGGCTCATATCGAACGGGCGCGTACGCTCGGACGTGAGCTATCGCCGTTGTTTGGCGCAGATTCTGAACGTGTTGACCTCGCTCTTGCCGGACACGACCTTTATCGTGCTGCGTCTGATGACGAGTTGCTCGGGATTGCGGACCGTCGCGGAATTGTCCCCGGGACGTTGGAGATGGAGCAGCCGTTACTCTTGCACGGCCCACTTGCCGCGATCTGGATGGCGGACGAGGGGCGCATCTCCGACAAAGAAGTGCTCGATGCGGTCCAGCATCACACCACGTTCGCTCCGGACCTTGGCCCACTTGCGGCGACGGTGTTCATCGCCGACAAGATCGATCCCAACAAGGTCGAGCGCAGGCCGTGGTTGTCGAAGATCGTACAGCTGGCCCATGGTGGCGACTGGAAGGCCGCGGTGATGACTTACATCGAGACCCTTGATGGCGAGCTAAACCGCCAGGGCGTGACGTCACACCCGCTGGCAAAAGAAGCGTACGACTACCTCGGAGACGCGTAGTCATACGTTTGCCTGGCGTTCGTCAGCGTTCTGAGGTGAACATCGATTTCCGCAGGATCTCGAACGTCCTACAACCGCATGTACTTTCGAACCCGTTGGCCGTGCCCCTCGAGCCCGATCTCCGCGACGTACAGGTTGCCGGAGGAATCGCCCCAGATATCGTGCGGCGCCTCCATCCCGTTCTCCGGGCCGCGCCACCGTGACACCAGCTCGCCATCCAGAGTGAACACGCTGACGCCGGTCGGCTGACCCTGCTCGACCACGTACATCAGTCCATCGTGGCCGTACCAGAACGCCCCCGGGTTAATGACATCCGTCCACTCGGCGACAAATGTCCCGTCCTGCTCTAGGATCTGGACCCGGGAGTTCGGCCGGTCCGCTATGTATATCCGGCCGACGTTATCGATACCGATGTTGTGAAGCATTCCGAATTCGCCGGGGCCGGTTCCCGCACGCCCCCACGAGCTCAATAACTCGCCGTCCGGCGAGAAGGTATGAACGTTCCGGTTGGCGTAACCGTCAGACACCAGAATCTGACCGGCATTGTTCAGCACCACCCCGGACGGCATGTTGAACGGCAGACCGTGATCGCCGGTCTGAGACACGGCGACGTTGGCGTAGTCACGCCGACCCAGCTCCATCAACTTTTCGCCGAGCCGAGTGTGCTTCGTAACGGTGTGGGTCTGCGTGTCTGTCAGCCAAATAGAGTCGTCAGGACCGACCCAGATGCCATGGGGATCACGGAACGTGCCGTTGTACCGATCGGCCGGGTCCAGGCAGGACGCCTCGCCCCATGACGTAATGAAATCGCCGTCTGTGGTCCACATCGTGATCGGGTGGGCTCCGCGCGAGAACACGTAAACCTCGTCACGTGAGTTGACGGCAACGCCGGAAGCCAGCGTGAACTCCCAGCCTTCCGGCATGTCACGAGGCCAGTCCGGATCCAGTTCAAACTTGAGGTCTCCGGTGCCGACGGTAGTCATGTGTGATCTCCAACTAGAACCGGTAACTTAATCCGGTCGCGTGAACCGAAACTCTGGACTGGCGAGAACCTACGCTGGACGTATCGCAGAGTCAACCCGACCGAACTCGCTGAGTGCCTGAGAAGCGCTGGGAAAATCAAGTCAACCCGGCACGCCGGGCTTACGGTCCCGCCAGAAAAGTTCCCAAAACAGAGCCGAAATAACGTTGGTAGACGTGCGAAGATGTCGCCGATGCAACGCACTTGCCCGCAGACTCAATCCCAATAAAGACCGGTTCACCAGGAAGGGACTCATTTGATAAAGGATCAGGTACGGGCCGCAGTTGACGACTCCTGGCGGTCGTTCAAACGGACTCTGGAGCCGCTCACTTCGGCTGATATGGAAGTGCCCGGAGTTTGCGGTGACTTGTCCGTCAAAGAAGTGATGACCCATATCGCGGCCTGGGAGACCCGGGCTACGGCGTCGCTTATAGCGGGGGCGCCTGGCCCAGAGCTCGAACATGCCGGAGCCTTTGATGAGGCCGAACGCCGGCGTCACAAAGATATGAACGTTGCGGAGACGAGTACGCACCTCGAGGCCACACACCGGGCGTTACGAGATGCCATCGATGCGTCGGCGCCCGAGCTGTTCACGAGTGGCTCGCCGTTGCGACGCGAGTTAGACGTCGGAACGGTCTTTCATTACGACGAGCACGCCGACGGCATTCGAGTCTGGTACGCGCTTTATCGCCGTGCACGGGCTAGCAGCGGTGGCTTTTCGGGCTAGCCGCCCCGTGAATATCGCGAATGCCATTCACCGCCGGTCCAGGAAACAATAGATTCCGGCGTTACTGCAATCAGGCACCGGGGACGATCTACCGTTCGACCGATGTAGGTTGGTCCGTTAGCCCCCATGTATCGCAGCGACATCTCCTCTGCGATCTGGAGCATGCGCCCGGTCATGGGCGCCGGTCCCTCCAGGATTACCGCGTCGCCCTCGATCAGGACCCGCGCGTGTTCCGGATTCACATCGTCTGCGATCGAGATAGCCACACGGGGTTTGTTTCGGATGTGATCCACAAATTCAGAACCAGCCCGACCGACGATGTACATTCGCTCCCCGTCCCACTGCTGCCAGACCGGGGCGATATACGGAGCGCCGCCCGATTGGACCGTGGCAAGGCGAGCGATGATCGGAGCGCTGAGAAAAGCTGTTATCTCGTCCCTTGTCATTGATCCGGGCATATCGTCCTCCCCTGTTCATGCTTCCGTTCAGGCGAAAACCTCTTAGTTTGTTAAACGTCGTTCTCGGCTTTGCCGGCGTTCGGAATACCGTTTGCAGGGCGGACCAGAATTCTCTTCCCTGCATTGCTACTTCGTGGAGTCCAGATAGAGATGGCCCCGACTGGCGCGTACCCACAAGGTGGCGTAAGTTTGCGCCGACCCGGTTGTGGCTTCAACCGGGATGATTTATCAACACCAGAGATAAAGCGAGATCATGCGGTGAAGATCACTAAGGTCGAGGGAATTCAAAGTGCGGCGCCCATCACCGACCAGAGGGGAAACCGACGCAACTTCGTCTACGTCAAGATCGAGACGGACGAAGGAATTACGGGATGGGGTGAATCTACCTGCGGTCCGCTAATCGTCGCCGGCATGGTTGACGAGATCGGCGCAACTCTCATCGGAAAAGATCCGCACCGTATTGAAGAGCACTGGCAGAGGCTCTACCACCTGTATCACAACGTTCGTGGCGGGGTGATCCAGATGGCGGCGATCAGCGGCATCGAGATCGCTCTGTGGGACATCAAGGGCAAGGCGCTCGGGGTGCCCGTGTACGAACTGCTTGGCGGTGCGATGCGCGACAAGATCTGGACGTATGGCCGATGGGATGGCGCCACTCCAGAAGAGTGTGTTGAGCACGCTCTACGCGAGGTTGCGACCGGTCTGACGGCGCTCAAGGGCGACCCGTTCGGCCACCAGGGCCTGTTCAGCTCCGTGCAGTCGGAACGCGACGCCGTTGCGAAGTTGAAGGCCGTCCGCGAGGCCGTTGGCGATGACATCGAACTGCTTGTCGAGGCGCACGGCCGGTTGGCCCCCGCTGCGGCGATACGCGTCGGTCTGGCGATCGAGGAGTACCGGCCGTTTGTATTTGAAGAGGTTGTCCCTCCCCAGAACGTTGCCGCCATGAAACGTGTGGCGGATGCGATCAACGTTCCGCTGGCGACCGGCGAACGTCTGTACACCAAGTGGGAGTTCACTGACCTGCTTGAACAACAGGTCGTTGCGATGATCCAGCCGGATATCGGCCATGCAGGCGGAATCCTGGAGCTGAAGAAGATCGCAGCGATGGCCGAGGCTCATTACGTTGGATTCCAGCCACACAACCCTTACGGCCCGGTGAACTCGATGGCGGCGCTCCAGGTTGATGCTTGCACCCCCAACTTCATGATCCAGGAAGGTGGCCACGGCAACTGGTTCGATCAGGTGGTTATCGGCGAGTTCCCGAAGCAGAAGGGCGGCTTCTTTGATCTGCCGATCGGCCCGGGGATCGGGATCGAAATGGATGAAGCGGTGCTACGTGCCAATCCGCCGGTCGAGAACATCACCCCGGAGGGTTACGCACGTGCCGCCTACTGGCCCTCGATGCAGCAGACCGAGTGGGCATAGGCCCCAGGGATTACGAACCACAACCTGAAATCCTGAAATTTCTGGGGGCACACTCATGAAAATTACCAGCATTAAAGCGATTCCAAGCTCGGCGAAAACGCCGTTTGGTAGTCGAAACTACGTCTACGTAAAGATCGAGACCGACGAGGGGATCACGGGTTGGGGCGAGGCGACCTGTGGCCCGTCGGCGGTGGTCGATATGGTCAACGAGTTCGGCGAGACGCTTGTCGGGAAGGATCCCGGCCGAATCGAGGAACACTGGCAGCGCCTTTACCACCACTTCCACGTGCGTGGCGGCGTGATCCAGATGTCGGCGATCAGCGGCATCGAGATCGCTCTCTGGGACATCAAGGGCAAGGCGCTCGGTGTACCTGTGTATCAGCTCATCGGCGGCAAGATGCGGGACAAGATCTGG
>JAYGCG010000030.1:0-23214 GCA_046583455.1 Dehalococcoidia bacterium
TGAGAACAATCCCGGCTTCGAACTGCTCACCGATGTCGTAATTGAATCGGGCGCGACGATTCTGTGCGATTGTCTTGTACCGCGTACCGACGTCCGTCACCGCCGTTCGCTCACGGCCAACCACGCGCCTGGGCATCGCTAACCCACCTGCACGATCGACAACTGGAAGTTGAGCTGCTCGACAGCGGCCTCAAGCTGTAGGTCAACCTCGGAGTCGAACGGCAACTCGATCGTCACATCTGGTATCACGCCCTCGCCCTCAATCAGACCACCGTTCGGCGTGTACCAGCGGCCAATCGTCAGGTAGATCCCTCCGTCATCCTCTTGAAGTTCGCGAAGGATGTTCACCGAGCCTTTGCCGAAGGTCTGGGTGCCGATGATGGCGGCCCGTCCACGATCCTGCAGCGCCGCCGCAAGCACCTCGCTGCCGCTGGCGCTGAATGCATCCACGAGCACCACGAGCGGAATGTCCAGCGCCGAGCCTCCCGAATCCGCCGGCCAGTCCCTGCGGACACCGCGCCCGTTGATCTCATACGTCACCATCCCACCGTCCAAGAACTCGGCCGCAACGTCTACGGTCGATTCCAGCAGTCCGCCCGGGTTGGAGCGTACGTCCAGGATGATCCCCCGGGATTTTGCCTCTTTCACATCCTGAATGACCGCTCGCAGCTCCTCAGGCGTTCGCTCCGTGAACTGCGTGATCCTGATTATCGAGTAAGGCGGGTCCTCGGGGTTGCCGTCGCCATCATGCAGGTCACGCAGGAAAACACTCGCCGTTGGAATCGTGCCCCGGATGATCGTCACTTCAATAGGGTCAAGCTCTCCAAGCCGCTGAATCGTGAGCACGACCGGCGTGCCGCCTTCGCCGCGAATCCTATTCACGGCGTCGATCACGCTCCAGCCCTCGGTATCCTCACCATCTACGGCGAGAATGATGTCTCCGGACTTGATCCCGGCACGTTCCGCCGGAGTGTCTGGAATCGGGGCGACTACGATGATGCGCTGGCCATCCGGTGTATTGTCTATCTGCGCGCCAATGCCCTCAAAATCGCCCTGGAAGGACTCGAGTTGCCGCTCGAACCCCTCTGGCGTCACATATGAGGTGTACGGATCATCCAGCGCATCCAGCAGCCCTCGGATAGCGCCACGTGCCAGTATTTCCGGGTCGATGTTCTCCCGCTCAACATACTCACGAGCGATCATGGCGAACGTCTCCCAGACCGGCTCCAGCCCCTCGGGAATGTCCCCCGGGGTGTCGAGTACCGGCAACGGGCTTGCCGTCGCTATCAGCCGGTCGCGACCCGGCAGCTCGCCGTCGTCAACCGGAGATGTGTTTTCACCGTCGCCGCCCCTAGAACACGCCACGGCGAGCACCATAAACACGCCGATAATCAGTGGGTTCCAGCGCATGAGACTCTTCAACATGACGTTCGATGTTACCTCTTGGGCCAGTCAGTTAAGCACGCTGACTTAATTACGATGGTGGGCTGAAACAAAAAGGCCGACGACCATTCGGTCGACGACGATTGCTTCGAGCGTAGCACGCTGACGCCGTGGCGAGGTGCGTGATAGCGCTCGGTGCACGCCCGTTAGATGCGATGTTTACACAGGACGATACGAAGCAGCAGAGCATCCGGGTTCAGGGGGGCGTGATCGTGAGGCGCGTAAAGGGGCGTTTCAGGACGACCTCATATTGTGGAGATACGGTTGAAAGGTGACCGGGTGAGGATTGGATGCTTATCGGAAGTGGTACTTCGTAATTGACATAACTACTATAGTGCGACGTTGTTCTTATCGTAGTCAGACGCCTGCCCTGCCTCTTGCACCTCCCTCCATTCACGTCACCGTGTGTCCTCTCAACGCGGGGGTACAATCCCGGCGCACCTCCGATTTCCTGACGGGCCGATTCCGCTAGCGCCTGCGCCCGTTCAGGATCGCGGGCTCCATCCGACCGACAAGCCGCCAGGGATTACATATGCCCATTCCGACAACCGACCCGATCATCGTCGCCCCGACGAACATGCCGTTCCGAGACGACGAGTCGCTTGACCTCGACGCCCTTGCCCGCAACATCGACAGGTTTTGCGGCACGGCTCTCTCGGGATTCGTTGTCGGCAGTTACGGCGGCGAAGAGTTTCACATGGGCGAGCCGGAAAAGGTCTCTTCCATCAAGACCGTGGTCGATGCCCATGCCGATCGAAAGTTCGTTATCGCCGGCATCGATGCGCTTTCGCCCACCGAGGCCGTCCGACTGGCGAACCTGTACGCGGAGGCCGGAGCCGACATCGTGCGTGTGCGAATTCCCCCGCGAGTGGGAGATGGCGGCCGTCAGGCGCCGATTCAAGACTATTTCGAGCAGGTAACTGCGGGCAGCCCTGTGCCGGTGATAATCATCCACCAGCCGAAAACGGCGATGGGCGTCGACGTGACCTCGGACGAACTCTCAGACATCACGGCGTTCGACAATGTGTTCGCCTACATCATGTCGCTGAACTACCGGTACGAATGCCGTATGTCGCCGTTCGTAAACGGCGCCGTCAAGTTCTGGACCTGTAACGGAACGCTGCTAATGCCGGGCGGAATCATCGGCGCCGTCGGAGCCTGCCTCTTGTTTGGCAACTGGGGTCCGCATATCGCCCGTGACATCATCCAGGCCTGCCTTGACGGCCGGTACGCCGAGGCCAGGGAGATGCAGGATCGAATCAACCACATGGACTACCTGGGCATGGCATGGGGTGTCGGCGTCCAGAAGACCGGCCTGAACCTGCTCGGATACGAAGGAACGGTTCCCAGACTCCCAAACCTTCCACTGACAGACGCGCAGACGGCGGAGATTCGGCATGCCTTAATTGAGGCCGGGATTCTTGATGCCGATGGAACACCGTTACCGCAGATATAGAGCTCGTTAGCCGATCTAAACAACAACCGAACAAAAGACACACTGAGAGGACCAAATAAATGCGATCACTGGGATTTGCTGAAGTCGCCATTGTCGTCCAGGACGCCGCCGCATCCAAGAAGTTCTACGTCGACCTGCTCGGATACACCGAGGCGCACTTCGACACATACACGCCCCCGTCTGGCAGCACCATCATCCAGGTCGGGCCCGATCACTTCCTCGGGCTGTGGGAACCCGGAATCTGGTCCAGCGACTACCTCGACGGCTCTTATGGCGACTACTTCGGCAACAACATCGGCCAGGCGCACCTCGTAATGGCGATCGCACAGGACGAGGTACAGCCACTCGCAGACCGCCTGACAGCAGCCGGACTCCCGATCGCAGGCCCAATGCCGCACGGCGACGGCTCGCTACACCTTTACGTCTCAGACCCGGACGGCCACGCAATAGAGTTCTGGGGCAAGTAAGCGCTACCCCCGTTCACTTGAGGGGCATCCAGCCGTTGCCTTCGTTTGCCTCGTCTAACGGGCCCATATAGACGTACGCGCGGCCGTTTTCGTCGATTTTTTTAGCCGTTTCTTTTTCGAAATCGATCTCGATTGTGCCGGTCCCGCAGCGCAGCGTGACTCGGGCACCGGCCTGATCTTCGACCTTCAGCGGTGTTCCGTCGATCACGTTCCCGGGACCGGTCTCGAGCCGCATCCACGCCTCGACATCGCCGCCTCTAAGTAGCTGCGACATATCGGCCTGGTCGATCACCACGAGGCCGTCTGCATCACATGAGTAAAAGGGCCGGGTCGGGAACGGCGCATCGGGGTAGCCGGGCATTGGGTGGTCCTTGCTTGTTTGTTTGGGATGGTGTTCTCGGGACGGATTTTCGTGCGGGCGGAAATGGCGGGTTGTATGGACGGATTCCACATCTGGACCCCTCGAGAGCCTCAGGGTGGGTTTCAGGTTCAGATTGGGATCTCCCAGCGGGAGAATGCGCAGGATGCGGGACAAGTTCCGGATACAAACGCCGCGGAGTGCGTGCCGGGAGATCCTTCGCCTCGGCTCAGGATGACAGTTCAGTCGTTTTGACTCTCGGAATCCCGCCAGAATTACTATCCGGCAGAATCCAGTCCCTAACCGACCGCTTCTGCCACCAGCACAACTCGCTCTGCGGCCGACTTCAGCTCGTCGTCGATCGCGTGCCGGAGCCTGTCGATGCCCCAGCCCTTGATTGCGGACGCTAGCACGACGCAAGAAATCTCGCCTCGCAGGTCTCCGCCGAATTCCGCCGGGTCTCGTCCGATGAGGCCGGATCCTGTTTCGGATAAATCGCCGTTAGACGCTGCCAGATCGCCATCGCTGTTGACACTTACGGGTGTCTCAGCGGCGGGCTGATCCGGTTCATCGTCGGTGAGAAGGTCCATCTTGTTGAGGACCAGGATTCGTGGCACGTGCGATAGATCCATGTCGTCCAGAATCCTGTCCACGACCTCGATCTGCCGCTCCGAGTACTCGGAATTCGCATCTACCACGTGCACCAGTACATCGGCCTCTTCCAGCTCCTCAAGCGTTGCTCCAAACGACTCCACAACGATCGGCGGCAATTTGTAGATAAACCCAACCGTATCCGAGATGGTCGCCGGCGCGCCTGAAGGAAGGTGAATCTGGCGGGTCGTCGTGTCCAGCGTGGAGAAAAGTTGATCTCTCTCCATCACATCGGACGACGTGAGTTTGTTGAAAAGCGCACTCTTCCCGGCGTTCGTGTAGCCCACAAAAGCCGCTACGCCGAGTTTGGAACGCCGACGGTTATTGCGCTGGCCCTCACGTCGCACCCGAACCTTCTTGAGTTCCTTCTTGATGCGCGAAATCTTGTTGCGGACAAGCCTTCGGTCGGTCTCGATCTGCGTCTCACCCGGGCCACGGGTTCCGATCCCGCCACCGAGTCTTTCAAGGTGAGACCATTGCCCCGCGAGTCGTGGCAGCAGGTACTCGCTCTGCGCCAGCTCGATCTGCAACTTACCTTCGGAGGACCGCGCGCGCCGAGCGAACACATCCAGGATCAGTGTGCTGCGGTCGATCACCTTGACCTTGAGAAGATCCTCAAGTCGAAGCTGCTGGGACGGTTTGAGCTCGTCGTCAAAGATGACGGTGTCGGCGCCCTCGGCGTGAATTACATCTAGCACGTCGTCGATCTTGCCCTTGCCGATGTAGAGCGGCGAGTACTTGTTGAGCATCTGGGACATCCGTCCCACAACTTCCGCGCCACATGCCTCGGCGAGCGACGCAAGTTCATCAAGCGAGTCTTCGACCGGCCAGACTGATTTCTGTCTGCGGACCTGTGCGCTAACGACGATGACGCGTTCCTGGCGCCTCGACGTCCTGATTCTTGAGGATTTGGCCAAGCTGTTCGGGCTACTCCAGACCTACTAGTGCTCTAGTTAGTGGGCGGCGGCGGGATCTTCCAGTCCTGCAGACGGGAGAGCCCTTCGTCCACCCTGTCATCATTAAGGGTAAGCGATAACCGAATATAACCCTCGCCTGCCTCGCCGTACGAGCTACCCGGCGTCACGACGATGTCTCGTTCTTCCAGCAGCGCATTGGCGAACCCTTCTGACGAATAGCCCTCCGGAACGCGTGTCCAGACATACAGTCCTGCCTGCGGAGCGATAACGGCCAATCCGATGGATCGCAGCGCATCGACGACCTTGTCGCGCCGGGCTTGATATCCCCGGTTGTTCTCGATAACCCAGTCGCCGTGGTTGTTGAGAGCTTCGATCGCCATCTCTTGAACGGCCTGGGGCACGCCGGAGTCCAGGTTGGACTTGATCACACGGAGCGCCTCTACAAGGTCGGCGTTTCCGACGGCAGCGCCGACGCGCCATCCGGTCATGTTGAAGGTCTTGGACAGAGAGTGGAACTCCATTCCGATGCTCATTGCGCCGTCGGCTTGAAGGAAACTGGGGGCATCGTAGCCGTCGTACGTGACCTCGCTGTAGCAGTTGTCGTGCAGGACGATGAGATCGTGCGCTTTGGCGAACTCGACCACCTTCTGGAAGTACTCGATCGACGCGATGCTGCCCGTCGGATTGTTCGGGTAGTTCAGCCAGAGGATTTTGGCTTTGTCGGCGACCTCGGTCGGGATGTCGTCGAGGTCCAACTGCCATCCGGCCTCTTCGTGCATCGGAACTTTATAGCTGACGCCCCCGGCGAAGATCGTTCCGACGTCGTACACCGGGTAAGCCGGATCCGGCATGATCGCGATGTCGCCCGGGTTCAGAAATGCCAGCGCCGCGTGGCCGATGCCCTCTTTTGCGCCGATGAGGCTGATCGCCTCGGTCTCCGGATTGAGCGCCACCCCGAACCTGCGTCCGTACCAGTCGGTTACCGACTTGCGAAACTCCGGCAGACCCTCAGATTCCGGGTAGCGGTGGTTCGGTGCATTGCGTGTCCCCTTATCCAGCGCGTCCAGGATGAAGCCCGGCGTCTCCCGGTCAGGATCGCCAATCCCGAATGAGATCACGTCGATGCCCTGTGCCCGCTTGTCCGCGATCGTGCGTGAGATCGTGACGAACGGGTATTCGGGCAGTTGAGTGACGCGGTCGGCGATGTGCATGGTCGTGAGGGTTCCTTTTGGGAGATTTTTGCTGAGATCGTGGATCGAGTTCGGCTTCAACCAGTGAGCGAGAGCGTCTGCCAGCTACAAGTCATCCTGCGCCTCGGCTCAGGATCTCGTCGGTGGCAGAGCGCAGAATGACCTGTCTCGCAGCCGCCATCCAGCGGCGAGATTCTTCGTCGCAGGCACCTCAGAATGACATGTTGCGAACCCGAACAGACGGCTTGACGCAAAGATTGTAGGCGCACAGGGCAGAACGATGGGTCTCGATCAGTCCTGCCAGACACCCTCAAACACCTCTACAGCCGGACCTTCAAGGTAAATTTCGCCTTCGCCGGCCCACATGATGCGCAACTCGCCACCCGGAACCTGGACTTGAACCGTATCGTCGGTGAAGCCGTGGAGTTTCGCCGCCACCGCCGTCGCCGTCGTCCCGGTGCCGGAGGAAAGGGTCTCCCCCGCCCCACGCTCAAATATCCGGGCCTTCAACGTGCCGGAGTCGATCACGTTTGCGATCTCGAAGTTGATCCGATTCGGAAACAACGGGTGATTCTCAACATACGGGCCGATCTCCAGCAATGGGAAATCGTCCACGTCTTCCTCTGGAAATACGACTGCGTGCGGGTTACCAACCGACAGGCACGTGATCTTGAGCTTCCGGCCTCCGGCCTCGATCTCGTAGTCAAGAACGCGGTCCGGGTTGCCCATCGCTGCCGCGTCTACGGGAATATCGGTCGGCGTAAACGTCGGCTCGCCCATGGCGACACGCGCCGCCACCATCACCTCTCCGTCCATCGTAGGCACGACCGTCCGGACTCCGCCACCCGTCTCAACAATCAGCCCTTCCGGGCCCGGCACGGCGATCTTGCGGTCGATCACGAACTTGGCGAAAAGACGGATACCATTGCCGCTCATCTCGGCTTCAGATCCGTCCGGGTTGTAGATCCGCATACGCACCTGCGCCACGTCCGATTCCTGGACAAGAGTTATCCCGTCAGATCCGACGCCGAAATTGAGCCGGCTCATGGCGACCGAAAGCTCACCCCAGTCGCGGTCGATCCCCCTCCCATCGATGGCGATGTAGTCGTTCCCGGCTCCGTGCAGTTTGACGAATGGCAGCGCCAAATAGGACCCCTTTGCTCTGTTTACAGACGGGTTCGATGAGATCTGGTCATTAACTTAATCCGGGGTATTTACAACCCTGAGCGTGACATTCTAAAGACGCTGTGTCGGTTCGTAAATGGGTCTTTTAGGGTTGTCTTTTGCCTTTTCCCCCGATTGGGGTGTTCTCAGACAACCATGACTCAACCGATGCGATCGCCGTTGCTGTCGCAACTTCCGGGTCGGCGGCGTCCAGCCAGTTGATACGCGTATCGTCGGCGGAAAACCAGTTGTCCTGATGCCGCGCCAGTCTGCGCGTCGCCCGCCTCGTGGCCTGCACCGCATCGGCGTAAGTCCTCTCCCCCGCCAGATATCCTGCCAGTTCCCGATAACCGATTCCTGTCATCGCCGGGGCGTTCATAGGCACGCCTCGCTCCACCATCGCCCGCACCTCATCCAACCAGCCGGCCATCAACATTCCGTCGATACGAGCATCGATTCGAGCGTAAAGTCGCTCCCTTCCTATCCGTAACCCGATTATGAGGGCGTCATAAGGAGGCTTTTCAGCCCGCCGAGGGCCGATATTCCCGCCCGCCTGCGCTACCTCGATAGCTCTTATCACCCGGCGCACATTTCGGGAATCGATCCGTTCCGCCGCTTCCGGGTCCAGCTTCTTCAGTCGCGCAAACAACGCCTCGCCGCCCTCCTCCGCCACCACACCCTCTAACTCGGCTCGCAGCTTCACGTTCGGCGGCACACGCGGCACGTTCCACCCTTCCAGCAAGCCCCAGACGTACTGTCCCGCGCCACCGGCCAGAACGGGAAGGGCCTGTCGGGCTGTTATTTCGGCGATGGAACCCCGTGCGGCATCTAGATAGTCGGCCAGGCTGAACGGATTTTCCGACTCCAGGAAATCGATCAAGTGATGAGGCGCCCCTGCCAGTTCCTCTGCCGAAGGCTTCGCCGTCCCGATGTCAAACCCGCGATAGAACAACCTGGAGTCCGAGTTGATCACTTCGCCGTTGAACGACTGCGCGAGTTTGATGGAAAGCGCCGTTTTACCTGTGGCCGTCGCTCCTACCACTACGAGCACCTTCGGCTTTGCGTCTGGCATATTCAAACCCGGCACCGGTATCGATCAGCGGCTCTGTCCGTCAATCGGACGCCGCAAACGCCTCAACGATTCGCGGGAACGCCTCTCCGTCCAGACTCGCGCCGCCGACCAGCGCACCGTCGACATCCGGAGACGCCGCAAAGGAAGCGGCGTTATTGGCGTTGACGCTACCGCCGTAAAGAATAGGGATGTTTTCAGCAGTTTCGGCGGTGTACGCGGACGCTACCGCCGCTCGGATCGTTGACGCCATCTCCTGTGCTATCTCTGGAGACGCCGCTCTGCCGGTGCCGATAGCCCAGACAGGCTCGTATGCGATCGCCACCTGGGAGATCTCCAGAATTCCATCGAGGCTCCCAGCTATCTGGGACGCCACAAATTCGCTGGCTTTCCCGGCGTCACGCACCGCCAACGATTCGCCAACACACACGATCGGACGTAGTCCTACCGCCAGCGCGGCCTGCGCCTTGGCGACCGTCGTAGCATCATCCTCGCCGTACATCGAACGTCGCTCCGAGTGCCCGACGATCACATAGCTGCACAACTTGTAAAGCATGTCCGCCGATAGTTCTCCAGTATGAGCGCCCTGGGGGCTTGAACTGACGTCCTGCGCGCCGATGAACACTTTCGATCCATTGAGCGCCATCGACACAGGCACCAGCGACACTGACGGCGGGCATACGATGGTCGTTACACCTGTAATGCTTTCCACACCTTCCGACACGGCACGCGCCAGAGCGGACGCCTGCGCAAGTGTGGTGTTCATTTTCCAGTTGCCAGCAACTACCGGCGTTCGCATATAAGCCCCTCATTACAACTAAACATCAAGCTCTTCTGCCGGATTATCAGGCACTCACGGCGCAGTCTCATCCCCCGCTTTCTCTGAGACTTCGGGCGCATCTAGCAGAGCCGCCACACCCGGAAGCATCTTGCCTTCAAGAAACTCCAGGGACGCGCCGCCGCCGGTCGAAACATGCGTGATCCGGTCCCGGAGTCCGAGAGTTCCCACGACCTCGGCCGTCGATCCACCGCCGACAACGCTCACACAATCATCGTTTGCGGCGATTGCCTGCGCCACCGCTGTAGTGCCTGCTGCGAACGACGGCCACTCAAATACGCCCATCGGTCCGTTCCAGATAATCGTCTTCGCTCCGGCCAACTCCCCCGCATATGCGGCGGCCGATTCCGGGCCGATATCGAGCACCAGCGCTCCGTCTGGAATCTCGGAAGCGTCTGCCGTTGTTGGTTTCGCGTCCTCGGAAAACTTCATCGCCGTAACGACATCCGTTGGAATCACAATCCGGGCCGATGAATCCTTCAATACCGAGCGAGCCGTCTCAATCTCGCCGTAGTTGTCCGGATCGGCATCCATATGTCCAGAGGCTGCCAGGAAAGCCGCAACCATCCCGCCGCCGACCAGTACCGTATCCACCTTGTTCGCCAGATGGGTGAGAACAGCGATCTTGTCGGAAACCTTTGCGCCGCCGATGACGGCGACTACAGGTTTATCGGGGTTTTCCAGGCATGCGCCAAGCATCTCAAGTTCACGTGCCATCAACAGACCGGCAACCGCAGGCATGTGTTCTGCGACGCCTACCGTAGAGGCGTGTGCCCGATGCGCGGTGCCGAACGCGTCGTTGACGTAAACATCTCCCAGCCCGGCCAACTTGCGTGCGAAACCCGGGTCGTTCCGTTCCTCTCGCTTGTTGAAGCGTAGGTTCTCAAGAAGCGCTACCTCGCCGGGTTCCATGGACTCCATCACCAGCATCGGGACCTTGCCCGCTGGCCCCTTGCCCTCTTTCACCTCGGCGCCCAGCAGCTCCGATAGCCGTTCACGGACTGGTGCAAGCCGAAGATCAGGATCAACCTCGCCCTCCGGCCGGCCCATGTGCGAGCAAAGCATCACGCGACATCCGCGGTCTCGCAGATACTCGATGGTTGGCAGTGCCGCCTGAATCCGGGAGTCGTCCGAAATTCTGAGATCCCCGTCCGTCGTTGATCCAGACATCGGCACGTTGAAGTCCACGCGCACAAGCACGCGGGAATTCTGGAGATCGATATCCTCCACGGTCTTTTTGCCTGCTGCCGGCATCTAGGCTTCCTCGCCGTTTGTTGTATTCGGCAGATCTAAGCCTTCCGGTTTCGCCAGGAATCTCGCCGCTTCGCTCAACTGCCCGATGGCGTCAGCCGGCAGAGTCGCCGACTCCAGCGCAGAAACAGCCTCATCCAGTAAACGGGATATCGTTGCCGCAGAGAACTCCCTGCTACCGGCCGCATCCAGCACCTCGGTCAGGGTTTTAGCTGACTCCGGGTCGATCACCCGTTCCATATAGATCTCTCCGACACGACGCCGATCCGTAGGCGTACCGGACTCGACCACGTACGCCACGGGCAAAGTCTTCTTCTTGGCAACTAGCCGACCCTGTCGTGTCTCATCTCGTTGTCCGTCCGGCCAGAACACGTCACAGTCGTCAGCAACCCTTATCGCTGCCCCCAACTTGCGCCCGAACGTGTTCAGACCTTCGGCAACGGAGTCGTCGACGCCACCGGACGCCATCGCGCCAAGCTGGACCGCGCAAGCAAGCAGAGCGCCCGTCTGCGATTCCGACATAGAGAGATACTCGTCCACGCCGACATCGAGCCGTTCCTGGAGAGCGATGTCCCTGTACTGGCCCTCACAGGTATCAAGATTGGCCTGGTCCAACACGCGAATCGCGTTCGCAACGGATTCGGTCGGCACGCCCTTGCTGCGCGCTTCGAATAGGGACAGGCGCGCCAGGGCGTGCATCCCGTCTCCGGTGTTGATCGCCTGCGCCGGCCCCCATGACCACCAAACGGAAGCACGGTTGTCGCGCTCCGAGTTGCCGTCACGGATGTCGTCATGGATCAGGATGTGGTTGTACAGATACTCGACAGCACATGCCTGCGGGAGCGCGTCGGCGTAGTTGCCGCCAAGAGCGCTGCAAACCATCAGGGTTAGGGCCCCGTGGACGCGCAGGCCGGTCGATCCGATCCTGGGCTCGCCGGTCGTTTCGTACCAGCCCATGTGGTAGCCCATCATCCGATAAAGCGGCAACGTGCGTTCAGAGACAAGCGCCTTCAGCGCCGTCTCAAGCTCATCTTGCCGTTCAGTCAATCCGGCCGGCGGGTTGCCGGACATGGTCGTCATCAGTGGGCATCACCGTTCGTTTGTCATTACCGATACGTATTAGATAGTCCCCAGTAAATGGGCAACTCATCCGAGGACATCCGTCCACACGCGCTGGAGCATCTCCAGTGAGATCGCACCGTGCCGGCGAACCAGCGGAGGGTCCACCGAGAAGTCTACGACCGTGGAGGGTGCGTCGTGCGCTCCACAGACGCCCTCTACAACAAAACCAAGCGCATCTCCAAAAGCGTCTTCAACGTCCATCGCAGTTTTCAAAGATCGTTCCCCGGAGAGGTTTGCCGACGTTCCGGTGATCGGGCCGCCAACGGCGCGAGTGATGGCGCGTGGGATGTCGTGGTCCGGTACACGCACCCCGACGGTGCCCGCGCCCGCCGAGACCACGTCCGGCAGTTCTTTGACAGCACTGAGCACCAGAGTCAGCGCGCCCGGCCAGAACGCCCCGGCAAGAGCAACGGCTCCGGCGGGGACAGATGTCGCGATCAAATTTAAATCATCGGGCGCGGCTATCAACAAAGGAACCGGGCTATTTGCGGGCCTGCCTTTAACGGCAAACAACCGTCTGACCGCGGCGGCGTTAAAAGGATCGACACCGAGTCCGTAAAAGGTATCGGTTGGGAAAGCGACCACTCCCCCACTTTTTATCACTGCCGCCGCTGACGCCACAGATTCGTCCGCGGATTGGCCCGACGCGCCCCGGTCCGTGACGCGGCTCAAAGTAGAAGTCCGTGGTGGGGCAACGTACCGCTCCCGGGATCACTTGTATTGGAAGCTCCGCCCGCCGGTAGGCGGCACGGCGCGGGCTACGATGCCCACGAACGAATTACGTTGACGGAGTTTAGCACGGGTGCTAGCTTTAATCGTCTCATCAGACGCCCCTTCAGCGCCGGTGTACTGGACAGGCCAGTCCGCCCGGCAGACCTGCACTGGGAGTTAATGTCAGAAGACGCAGCGACGACCCCTCAGGAAGCACTCGAAAAGGCGGTCGCAGATAGCCGCCGAGTCTCGACGACGGGCGATATCGAGGTCGCTACATACCTGGAGATCGCACAGGGTGAGCGTGTCCGTGGAGGACGCCCTGATCAGGACACGACGGAGCCTGAGATGGTGATCATCATGGACTTCGGGTCGCAGTACTCCCACCTCATAGCGCGACGTGTGCGTGAGGCGAACGTTTTCTGTGAAATTGTCCCGCATTCCGCAAAAGGCGCCGTTCTTGAAAACAAGAATGTCGTCGGAATCATCCTCTCGGGCGGCCCCAACAGCGTCTACGAAGAAGGCGCGCCGCTAACCCCCGGCTGGGTGTTCGATGCGGGAGTCCCCATCCTCGGCATCTGCTACGGCATGCAGGCGCTGGCCCACCAGTTGGGCGGCAAAGTGACTGCGGGTTTGCAGCAGGAGTACGGATACGCCGTCATCCATCGGAACGACCAGACGACCAAGCTTCTTGAAGGCCTGGACGAAGCGTCTCCGGTCTGGATGAGCCACGGGGACCGAATAGAAACGCTTCCGCCCGGGTTCAAATCACTCGCATATTCTGAAAACTCCCCGGTCGCGGCTATAGGAAACGACGCCGGCATATTTGGTATTCAGTTCCACCCGGAAGTGGCACACACGCCACAGGGCGCAATGCTTCTCAGTAACTTCGTCCACAAGATCTGTGGAGCCTCAGGCGACTGGACACCGGGACACTTTGTCACCGAGGCGATCGAGCGCATCAAGCAACAGGTCGGCGACGGTAAAGTGATCTGCGCCCTCTCCGGAGGCGTGGACTCTGCTGTGGCCGCGGTACTGCTCCACCGCGCGATCGGAGACAACCTCACCTGCATATTCGTCAACAACGGACTGCTGCGTCGTGAAGAGGCGGAGCGTGTCCAGACGGTGTTCGGCCGCACGCTCGGCCTGAAACTCCGTTACATCGACGCCACAGAGCGTTTCCTTTCTGCGCTTGCCGGCGTCACGGACCCTGAGGAAAAACGAAAAATCATCGGCCGTGAGTTCATCGGCGTCTTCGAGGACCAGGCAGACGAGCTTGGAGAGATCGACTTCCTGGCGCAGGGAACCCTCTATCCGGACGTGATAGAGAGCACGAGCTCGGAGACCAAAGCGGCGCACGTCATCAAGTCCCACCACAACGTTGGCGGCTTGCCTGACCACATGAACCTGAAGTTGGTTGAACCCCTCAGGTACCTGTTCAAGGACGAAGTCAGACTGGCCGGTGCAGAGCTAGGAATTTCTCCCGAGGTTCTCAACAGACAGCCCTTCCCGGGACCGGGCCTTGCCATCCGGGTGATCGGCGACATCACGTTCGAGAAACTTGAGACGCTCCGCGGCGCTGACTGGATCGTCATGGACGAGATCAAGAAAGACGGTCTTTACGATCAGTTATGGCAGTCGTTCGCGGTGCTTACAGACACCAAGACCGTCGGCGTCATGGGCGACCGGCGCACTTACAGCTATGTGGTGGCGATCCGAGCCGTAACTAGCGAAGACGCCATGACCGCAGACTGGGCCAAACTGCCGTACGACACACTGGACCGCATCTCGACCCGCATCGTGAACGAGGTCGCCCAGGTGAACCGTGTCGTACTGGATATAACCAGCAAACCCCCGGGCACTATCGAGTGGGAATAGTGGACAGACAGGTGTCACGACGTTGAAGGTTCTGCTGGTCGGCTCCGGTGGACGTGAACATGCGATGGCGACGGCTCTGAGCAAGAGTCCGTTACTGGACGAACTTCTTATATCGCCCGGCAACGCTGGGACGGTCTCGCTCGGTGAGAACGTTCCAGTGTCCATCAGCGATGTTCCAGGCATCGTGTCCCTTGCTCGTGAACGAAACGTCGATCTCGTAATCGTCGGCCCGGAAGCCCCTCTTGCAGATGGCCTGGCTGATGAGCTCAAAGTCGCCGGAATACCGGTATTCGGACCATCTCAATCCGCCGCCCGCATCGAGTCCTCAAAAAGCTGGGCGAAGCAGCTCATGGCGCGCCACGGCGTTCCCACGGCCGGATTCGCCACATTTCATAACGTCCAGGAATCCCTCCAGCACATTTATGCCCTGAACGAGGGCCCGATCGTTGTAAAGGCAGACGGCCTCGCCGGGGGAAAGGGAGTGATCATCGCCGAGTCTCGCAAAGAAGCGAGCGAGGCCGTGTCGGAGATGATTCATGGAAGGATGTTCGGAGATGCCGGCGCTACCGTAGTGATCGAAGAGTGCATGGAGGGACCGGAGGTCAGCGTCTTTGCATTCGTGGACGGCCGAACGGTCTCAAACGAGGTCTCGGCTTGCGACTACAAACGCGCGTATGACGGGGACGCTGGCCCGAACACAGGCGGAATGGGCGCATACACCCCTCCCGAGTTCTGGACACCGGAGCTGGCGACGCAAATCCGGGCGGAGGTGTTAGAACCGATCGCGGCCGCCATGGATGCCGAAGGAGCGTCGTTCACAGGAATCCTTTACGCCGGCTTGATGCTTACCGAATCAGGACCTCGCGTAATCGAGTTCAACTGCCGCTTCGGTGATCCCGAGGCGCAGGTCGTGCTTTCTCGGCTTGAAACCGACCTGTTGGAGATCGCACTGGCCGCAGCAAACGGAAAGCTCGATCAGATCGATGTCCAGTGGAACGACCGGGCGAGCGTCTGCGTGGTTATGGCTTCAGGTGGCTACCCGGGTTCATACGAAACGGGCAAACCGATAAGCGGGCTTTCGGGTCTGCCGGGAACCGTGGAAGTTTTCCACGCCGGCACCATTGAAGGCGAAGATGGAACGGTCCTGACCGCCGGCGGGAGAGTACTCGACATTGTGGCGAGTGGAGCCGACATATTTGAGGCACGTTCAACCGCCTACACCGCAGCTCAAGCGATAAAATTTGAAGGCGCCGAGTATCGGCAAGACATAGCGACTCGTGCCGTGAAATCGCCCGCCCCGTGACACAACGCGCTGAACGCACCCTACTCGTCGTCTGCGATTTCGACGACACGGCCGCCGACTGCAACGCCGCGCAACGTCTGGTCGCTGAATTCGCCGGGCCAGGCGCCGCGACGATTCAACAGGCGTACCGGAACGGGGATCTCTCGTTCCGTGACTACCAGGAGAAGATTTTCGGCACCGTTGCAGCGCGGTTGGATGAACTCAGATCGTGGGCCAGCGACAACGTCAAACTTCGCTCCGGCTTTTCCGAGGCGGTGAACGCAACCCGGGAACAGGGCGGAGAGTTCATGATCGCCTCGGCGGGCGTTGATTTTTACATCCAGCCCGTCCTGGCGGCGAATGGTCTTGGTGATGTCCGTATCCTGTCCGTCACAGGTGCGCCAACCGTGCCTGATGGTGCGACCATGTCGTTCCGTTACGATTACCCGTCTGACCGGGAGTTCTGCCGCGACTGGGCCGTTTGCAAATGCGAGCCGATCGAAAAAGCGCATGCAGCCGGCCAGAAGGTGATCTTCATCGGCGACGGCCTGCGATCCGACTCTTGCGCCGCAGAAAAGGCGGACACGGTGTTCGCCCGTTCAAGACTTCTGGAGCACTGTAAAAATAACGGTATTGAGGCTATCGAGTTCGAAGACTTTCATTCGATCGCCAAACACATCTCAGAACTGAAGCTCAGCCCGGACCATACTCCCAGCAACTCATCACCCACGAAGGCCTCCGAATGATCCCCCGTTATTCACGACCGGAAATGTCAAAAGTCTGGTCGGACGAAAACATGTACGGCCTCTGGTTGGACATCGAGATCGCAGCCAGCCAGGCGTGGACCAACCTGGGAGTTGTGCCGCAGTCGGACATGGATCTGATCCGCAACGCCAGCTTCGACATGGAGTTGTACAACCAGCACTTCGAAGAGACGAAACACGACGTCATCTCGTTCACCCGATCCGTTATGGCCAGCCTCGGCGACGAGAGCCGGTGGATCCATCACGGCCTGACCTCGAACGATGTCAAAGACACGGCGCTCAGTCTCCAGCTTACCCAGGCGATCGACCTGCTGGATAAAGACGTCGACGATCTCATGGACGCCCTCAAAGTGCGCGCGGAAGAGTTCATAGACACCCCGGCGATGGGTCGCTCCCACGGCATCCACGCAGAGCCGATGAGCTTCGGCCTCAAGTTCGCACTGTGGTGGGACGAGATGCGCCGCCACAAGGTACGACTCGCGCAAACACGCGAGACCGTAGGCGTCGGAAAGATCTCCGGGCCCGTCGGAACCTACGCCAGCGTTCCCCCTGAGATAGAGGAAACCGTCTGCAGCGAACTCGGCATCGAACCCGCTCCCGTGTCGAACCAGATCATCCAGCGCGACCGGCACGCACAGTACGTCCAGACCCTTGCGCTGATAGCGGCGTCCCTGGAAAAGTTCGCCACCGAAATCCGCGCCCTGCAGCGGACCGAAATTCGAGAGGTGGAAGAGCCTTTCGCCCAGCCCGGGTTTGTGACCACCGGCTCTTCCGCGATGCCGCACAAGCGAAACCCGGAGATCTGCGAACGAATCTGCGGTCTGGCCCGGCTTGTGCGGGGACACACTGTCACGGCGCTCGACAACGTCCCGCTCTGGCACGAACGTGACATCAGCCACTCATCGGCAGAGCGAATGATTCTCCCGGACTCCTCGCTAGCGGTCGACTACATCCTTGAGCGCTTCACCGCAGTGGTCAAAGGAATGCGGGTGTACTCGGAGCGCATGATGGTCAACCTTGAACTGACCAGAGGTCTGCCCTTCTCGCCGCGAGTCATGCTGGCGCTCGTGGAGTCCGGCATGGCCAGGACAGAGGCCTACAAGAAGGTCCAGTCGCTGGCGATGCGGACCTGGGACGAAGATCTGGACTTCCGTGAGCTGCTTCGCGACGACTCTGAAGTGACGGACGCCATCGGAGCCGAAGAGTTGGAGACACTTTTCGATTACAACCACTTCCTGCGATACGTCCGCCACACTTACGCACGCCTGGGATTCTCCGTGGCGGCCCAACCAGCGACCGCGGACTGATTGTTGATGCCTGCAGTAAGCGAAACCAATTTCTCCGGGTTGCTCCACCGCGGCAAGGTGCGAGACACGTACGACATCGGCGACGGACGCCTTCTTATGATCGCCACGGACCGCATTTCGGCGTTTGACGTCATCCTCCCTTCACCGGTTCCGGACAAGGGCACTATCCTGACCCAGATGTCTAAATTCTGGTTTGACCTGACCGCGGACGTGATGCCGAATCACGTCGTCGGCATGGCGGATGACTTTGACGCGTTGACGGACGTATCACGCACCGGAGCGCTTGGGGAACTGCCAGACGAAATGCGTCGACGCTCGATGGTGATTCGTCGTGCCGATCGTTTGAATATCGAATGCGTGGTGCGTGGGTACATCACCGGCGCAGGTTGGGCCGAGTACTCCGAACACGGCACGCTCAATCGCCAGAAACTGCCAGAAGGCATCGTGGAGGCCGAAAAACTTGAGCCGCCGATCTTCACCCCGAGCACTAAGACGGAAGAGGGACACGACATTCCGATGACGCCGTCCGAGGTCGTGGATCTCGTGGGCGCAGAAATGGCCGCCACGCTTGAAGAAGTAACGCTGCGGATATTTAAGGTTGCCCAGGTATACGCCGCAGGACGCGGCATGATTATCGCCGACACCAAGATGGAATTTGGCTTGATCGACGGCGAACTTACCCTGATCGATGAGCTGTTCACGGCCGACTCAAGCAGATTCTGGGCGCAAGATGACTACAAACCTGGGGCTTCTCCACCAGCTTTCGACAAGCAATTCGTGAGAAACTGGTTGCTGGAAAGCGGATGGGACAGGGAACCACCGGCCCCCAATCTTCCTGCGGACATTATCCGTATGACACGTGACAGATACATCCAGGCATTCGAACGCCTGACCGGAGACACTTTCGTCGCCTGAATTCCGTCGACACATCCGGACACGGCGACCACAGAGGGATAAATGCCAGACCGAATCGCGACCACAAGGCCAGACAACCGGCGAGGATTGACGCGCGGAGAGCGACGGGCTCAACGCCGAAGCAAGTCGGACGCACGTAAGCGGCGAAAACGTTACATCTACATCGCCATCGGCTCCACCGTTGCCGTCCTTTTCATCGCCAGTCTCCTGGTTCCCGGAGGTTCCGGACGCCAGACCAGTTCCAACGCCAATTTGAACACCGGCGGACCGGTCGAGATCCTGGACGATCAGGGGCGCTCTCACGTCACAGTGGGTCAAGCCGGCGGCCCGTACCTCACCATCCCGGCAGCTTCTGGGCCGCACTGGATAACCAATCCGTCTGACACCGTTCCAACTGGTTCTCCCGCACGCTGGGGCGCTTATGGAGCGCCTCTCCTGGATGAGGTTCAGATCCACAACCTGGAACACGGCGGTATCGTCTTGAACTACAACTGCTCAGAAGGTTGCGCCGAGCTTGTGGACCAACTTCAGTCGGTAATCCCGGGTCAGGGCGCCCAGTTCATACTCGCTCCGTACCCGAACATGCCCACGCGTATCGCCATCACGTCCTGGAGACACATCGATCAGATGGACGAGTTCGACGCCGACAGGTTGAACGCCTTTATTGACGCCTACCTAGACCGTGCGCCGGAGAGTGTTCCGGGCAACCGCTTCTAATGTTTCTCGCCACCGTACGAGTCACACTGAAGCCAACCGTTAACGATCCACAGGGCCTGACGATAGCCCGCGCCCTGGCCACCCTCGGCTTCGATTCTGTCGATGGGGTCAGGGCAGGAAAGTTCATCGAGATAACGCTCGATGAGTCCGACCGCGAGGCGGCGGAAAAACAGGTCGCCGAAATGTGCGAAAAGTTACTGGCGAACCCGGTGATCGAGCGTTACAACTTCGACCTCAAACCGGCCTAGGCAGGCACGCCTGTACCTTATCCCTGATCCCTGCGGGGCCCAGGTTCTTGCGGATACGAGCGTTACGCACATTGAGACCGTCTCCGTAATAACTCCGTACGCCCTCCCCCGTCCCTTGAGAACCTCAGGGAACGGGCGCAGCATTCGTGCCATCCCACACCCCGTAGAGGCGGGGCTTGCTCCGCCCGACGTGCCTGGTCAGGAACGGTCCCGACCGCCCACCTAACGCGTCCTACAACGCGCCCTTGGTGCTGGGGATCGTGTCCGGGTTCCGCTGATCCAGCGTCACGGCATCACGCAACGATCGGCCAAACGCCTTGAACGCTGACTCAATGATGTGGTGCTCGTTCGTCCCCGCCTCTACCCGAAGGTGGATGTTGAATCGACCCTCGGCCGATGCCGACTCAAAGAAGTGGCGCGCCAGGTCGGTCGGAAACTCGCCCATGTTGTTGTTGGACCCCATGTCCACAACTGCGTAACCACGACCGCTCAGGTCGATGGCGCACATCGTCAGCGCCTCGTCCAGCGGCACAAAAGCGTGCCCCATTCGCACGATGCCCCTGCGCTCCCCGAGTGCCTTGTCGATGCAGCGCCCGAGCACGATCGCTGTGTCCTCGGCGATGTGGTGCGGGCCGGACTCCGTGTCACCCGATGCCCGCACGGAGAGGTCGATAGAGCCATGCCGCGCAAGTGCGTCCAGCATGTGGTTCATAAACCCGTTCGGGGTTTTGATATCGGTGACGCCGGTACCGTCGAGATTCACAGTGATGGCGATATCGCTTTCACCGGTCTCCCGTTCGATGGTGGCCGTACGCGGGCTGTTCAGGGTCATTTCGTCTGTCTTTCGAGTAGTAACACCGCGTGAGCGGCGATGAAGTTCAATAGTCTGTGGGAGGGCCTTGAAGGTGCAAGCGAAGTGCGCGTCCCGTTATCAGGAATGCGTCGCGACTTCCTGTAGGCCAAATACCCGACGGAATGCGCCAGAAATGCCTAAATCAGCTCCGATATCGCTTCCAGCACACGTGTCGTCTGATCGGGCGTCCCCACACTGATCCTCAGTTCATGGGTGAGCCTCGGGTCGGAGAATGGTCGAACGAAAACACCCTTTTTGACCAACGCCTCGTACAGGTCTGTCGCCAGGTGATCATCGAATCGGGTCAGCAAATAATTACCGTGTGATGGCACATAGGAGACACCATTCATCGCATCGAACGCCTTCTCCATGCGCTTCCGCTGTTCAAGAAGAATCGCCACTTTTCCCAACAGCTTGCCGCGGTGTTCCATCGTCGCCAGTAACGCCGCTTCCGCCGCTATGTTCACGTTGTACGGGTTCTTGATGTCCATGAGGCGGCTGATGATCTCGGGGCTGGCGATCATGTACCCGATACGCAACCCGGCGATCCCGGCCCATTTGCTGAACGACCGCAGGACCACAAGATTCTCGAACTCGGGAATCAGATGCGCAACCGTCTGCCCGGAGAACTCGAAGTAGGTCTCGTCGACCACGATCACCATGCCGAGTTTTAGCAATTCGCGCGTCTGCTCTTCGGTCAGGATGTTCCCGGTCGGATTGTTGGGCGAGGCCAGGAAGACGATCTTCGTGCGCTCATCGTCCTCCCGCGTAATCGCCTCTACATCAACCTCAAACGCGTCGTCACGCTGTATCGAAACAACTTCCGCATCAGCTACCCGTGCGCAGAAGTGATACATGCCAAATGTCGGCTTGCAGTCCAGTACGCGGTCGCCCGGCGCGACGAACAGCCGCATCAAGAGATCGATCATCTCGTCCGCCCCGGCCCCGGCCATGATCTGCTCGGTCGGGTGTCCCGTGTACTCCGACAGCGACGCCCGAATCTTGACCTGGTGCGAGTCCGGGTACAGGTGCAGCGGGATGTCGTTTAGAGAAGCGGCAATATCAGGGTCTGCGCCGAAGGGATTCTCGTTCTGGTTGACCCTGATTATCATCTCCGGCGGGACACCGGCCTTCGCCGCCATCTCGTCCGGCGATACCGCCGTTGCGTACGTCTCAGGAGTGACCAGGTGCGGCCGCATCAACTGTTGTATCTGCATCTGTGACAAACGTGGTTCCGTATGAATCTTGATGGGTAGATAGAGTGCCCGTGGTGTCAGCATCCATCTGACGGGATTACACCACATGACCGCGGCCCGGGCTACTCTCCGATAAGCCGTTTCATTCGCAGCTCAGCCGCGTTGGCATGACCATGAAGGCCCTCTGTGCGCGCCAGCACCGCCGCCTGTTGTGCGATCTCCATGAATCCGGCGCTATCCAGGTCAACGACCGGCGTGAACTTGAGAAAGTGCCTCACGTTCAGCGCTGAGGCAAATCGGGCCGTACCGTCGGTCGGCATGACATGGCTTGGACCGGCGACGTAGTCCCCAATAACCTCGGCGGAATACTCACCGGCAAACAAACCGCCGGCATTGCGTACTAGAGATATGTAAGGCGCAGGGTCCGCGATCGCAAGACACAGGTGCTCGGGCGCTACAGCGTTCGCTACCTCTATCGCCTCTTCTACGGAAGCGACGATCACCGACACGCCGTTGGTCTCAACAGCCTCACCGGCAATTGCCTTTCTCGGCAGATCGGCAAGCTGTCTTTTGAGCGCGGCCTCGATCTCATCCGCGATCTTTGACGACGTGCTGACGAGGATCGGGCGTGCTCGAACGTCGTGTTCCGCCTGGGCAAGCAGATCGCTTGCGCAGAACTCCGGGTCTGATGTTTCGTCGGCAACGACCAGCGTCTCGGTAGGTCCGTACAGGCCATCGATTCCCACGCGCCCGAAGAGCTGACGTTTGGCGGCCGTAACCCAGACGTTGCCTGGGCCGACGATCAGGTCAACCGCTCGCACGGTTTCTGTCCCGTACGCAAACGCGGCTATCGCCTGCGCGCCGCCTATCTTGAAGACGCGGTCCGCTCCCGCGATGGCGGCGGCGGCGAGTACGGCCGGGTGCGGAAGCGAATCCCCTGCCGCAGGGGTCGCCAGGTAAATTTCCTCCACACCAGCCACACGGGCCGGAACGACCGTCATGATGACCGTCGAGGCCAGTGGAGCGGTACCGCCCGGGACATATGCGCCGACGCGTTTCACCGGCATCACTAGCTCGCCGTAGTGCCGATCATCGTCGTGCCAGCTCTTCGGCATAGCCGCCGACTGGAAGGCGCGTACGCGTTCCGTTGCCGTCTCCAGCGCTTCACGGGTCTCGATCGGGATGGCGGCTAGAGCTGCGTCGATCTCGCTCCGGGGCACTTCCAGAAAGCCGATGGGCTCCCCATCCAGTTCGCCGGAGATTCGCCTCACCGCTGCGTCGCCGTTCTGGCGAACATCGTCGAGGATTCGTGCCGCCACCGCGTCGGCCTCTTCGTCGTTCGGTTGTGTTCCGGACAGCAACTCGAGGGCTGCCGAAAGACCGGTGACCCGCTTCATACCCCTGAACCACGATCTGG
>JAYGCG010000061.1:0-18938 GCA_046583455.1 Dehalococcoidia bacterium
CTAGGGAACTGCCTGAACGGGTTCTCAGTCCCGCAGAATTTTCGGCGCATCGTACCACCTAGTCGACCCAAAATATCGGTGCGGGACTCAAAAACTTATCGCTTTTGAGTCCCTATTTTTCACGGATCTGACTATAAGAAAATATTAAGGGCAGATTATTAGTTACTCTGGACCGTCACCACACCGGAAATTCCATCTACGGTGACTGTGTCTCCGTCTTGAATCTCTGTAGTCGCTGAATCTATCCCTACGACCGCCGGGATACCGTACTCACGAGCGACAATCGCGCAATGGGCCAAAGGACCACCGAAATCGGTGACAACGGCTGAAGCGATTGCAAAAAGTGGTGTCCAGGGCGGAGAGCGCCTGGCTGAAGCGACAGCAGTTTTGGACAGCAACCCGGGCGGAACAGCCTGGTACAGCGCGGTACATTTCGCCCGACTTTGAACGTGCAAGCTGTACGACATGGAACAGCCCGGAACACCACGAGCAGAACCTAGGAGCATGTGTCTTAATAGACGTGCGGGTTCGAATCCCGCCTTCCCCACCAGGTTTCATGTTTGGTCACGATGCGCGTGGACCGTGTGGTCGCATCCGGTTTCTCGTCCAGTGTCGCCACGGGATGTTTATCCCTAAGGACTCCCAGACGCACGTGATGACGCGATGGGATTTCGCCGCTTCTCGTAGTACCTTATTTGTAGGTCGGGCCGCTACTTCGGTCTGACTCAGGGGCTGCCTTCGTTCCCACGTTGGTGGCCCCGTTTTTGTTTTGGGGCAAATCTCTGCGCTAGCCCCGGATGGTCACCAGGCCTGTCGCGCCGTCGACGCTGATGGTCATGCCGTCTTTGATCGTTGACGTGGCCTTCGTTGTACCGACGACTGCCGGGATACCGTATTCACGGGCGACGACGGCGCAGTGGGCTAGCGGACCGCCTGCGTCTGTCACGATACCGCCTGCGATAGCAAAAAGCGGCGTCCAGGGCGGCGCGGTGGCGTAGGTGACGAGGATGTCGCCCGGTAATAGGTGGCTGGCTTCGTCCAGTGAGAGGATGACCCGGGCGGTGCCGGTGACCGTCCCGGCGCTGGCGGCAAGTCCCTGGATGGTTGCGATACGGGCGGGCTCGGTTTCAACGGTATGGGTAGACGCAGCAAGGGGCGCGTCTCCACCGATCACCGCCGGCGGCAGGACGTGCATCCACTTCTGTCTGTCTTCCCGCCGCCCCGCGATCAGCGCCTGATATTTGCGGTCTGGATGATCGGCGTGTTCCTTGATCTCCGCCACGTGTAGATAGAAAACGTCATCGGCATGATCCAGAGCACCGGCCTCCACCAGCCGTGCGCCGATCGACTGATGAGGCGTTCTGAGTGATGTGTAGGCGCGCTGGTCGATGAAGTAGTTGTGGTCTTCCATCAGGACCGTGTGCTGTTGCGCCCGACGTTGGCCGATCAGGAATTCGTCTAATTCGGCGGGGTCGGTCAGACGTGATCTGACGTCCCCGGTCCGGGCGATGCGGGTCTCGATGGCACGTTGATGGCGGACAGTCGGATTCCGGTCTTCAGGGGCGTCGATGTAGGTGCGAATCATAGACAGCCCGAACTCCGGGTCCTCGAGCCAGGTCAGATAACCAACCTCGTAATACGACTCGTTTCGCTGTCCCCAGACATCAAGAAATTGATCCAGATGGCGCCTGAAAGCCGGTCCCTCGGCAACCTCATCGAGACGAGACAGGAACTCTTCCGTGGAATGCGAACGCAGTAGATCGGCGACGGCCGGACGATTGGCCGCCTCACGTGACAGCTCCCACAACGCGACCCCGGATTTGACGGACATGTTCGGCATGCCGGAGATGGATTCCACGGCAATACGGGTGCCCTCGTCGCCAAACTTGTCGCGACAGAACTCATCGAACTGCCGCATAGCGACCCCGGCCAGTCCTGTTGAGAGCGTGTGTAGCTCGCCGCATCTCCGCCAAGCTATTTCAATCTGGTCGTACCGGCGCAACAGATCGAGAAGTGAATCTCCCGGTGAGGCCCAATTCTGTATCAATCGGGTCAGCATCTCTGTTTCGGGCAGATAGTTGGATTCCCAGAGATCGATCAGGCGATCGATTCGTTCTCCGAAATCTCGTGCGGCGAGTTCCCGGGCCTGCTCAGCACTCTCAGGATTGCCCTCCAGCCTGCGTGAGAATCCGTAGCCGTTGGCGTACATCCGCTCTTCGTGGAAGGGTCGCCCGGTGGCATCGCCGCCCCGGTACATCCCCTGTCGCTTAACGGCGATCAAGTCCTGCGCAAGTGGCGTCAGCGGCGTTGGGTTGTGGACCTGGTCCCATCGCCATGGATTCCGGGCTAGATCGGCGTGCGCCCATTCGACCGGAAACGGTGTTCCGTCCGGGCTTTCATATACGACTTGCGATGTCATCAATCCTCAAATCGGGCCCGCGTGCGGGCTGTTGTGGGCTGCGGCCAGGATTTTCCGTTGGCCGTGCGTCCTGCCAGAACAGACCATTCTGCGTTACGGCTGTAATGAGGCGAATTGTGGGCTGCGGCCCGGATCATACAGGTAGCATTTGAAGATGAAGAGACTCATTCGGGCACGGAGCGGCATGATGACGGCGGACATACGCAAACAGTCGTCCTGTCGGTTGATCGCCCAGATCTTCGTCGTGCTGATCGCTGCGTGTGCCAGTTCTGAGACCGGGACCTATTTCGATACCACCGACCCGGTTTTTGATCGCCACTCTCGAATTATGGCTGACGCCGAAGCAGCCATGTTTGAGCAGACATCCGGCACTGGAGGCGCGGTGTTCGCGTTTGGAGAAGACGAAGCTACTGCCAGCGCTCTCCTGCCAATTTTCAGAGACGCCGTATCGGCCATAGAACGGGATCTCGCTGAGTGGGACGGCGTTGAAGTTCCCATGAACGCGGGGAATACCACTCACTGGTACGGGAAGCGATGTCGCTGCGGCTCGGCGCGATGCGAGACGGCGCAATTGCACTTGAATTGATTGCAAACGGACAGGCGGTGGCAGACCCGTTTGTTGAAGCTGAGAAGGCTATTTCGCAGGCCAACGCCAGGCTGGCAACGGCGCTTGAGAAGGGCGACAGGATCAGGAGTTAGGTGACGCCACGGCCGGGGACACGGATAGGATCCGACAATATTTTCGGTCAACCCCACAGGGCAACCATGAGGCGTAAATGCGGTCTGCTCTGCTACATTCAATACCTCGATGACATTCAACCCTGAAACACCTCCAGACTCTGCGGATCTCCGTGCGTACCTTCGTCATGAGATGGAATTGGCGGCGCTGTACCGGCGCATCGCGGACGCTGAATCTGATCCCATCAAAGCGTCCGGGTACGCACGGCTTGCGGCGGAGGAACTGGAACACGCCCGCGTATGGGCCGAGAAGCTGGGCATAGACCCGGATTCGATACGGCAATCCAACCTCGGGTTTCGCTTGCGGCTCGTATGGTGGGCCTCAAAACTTATCGGCTCTGAACGAGCGGTGTTGCTGCCGCTTCTCATACGCGGTGAGGAACGTGCCGTCGCCGCCTACGCTGCCCACCCGTCTTTACGTGAGCTTGAGGACGATGCCCGGGCGCACGCAACGGAACTTGCGGAACTCGCCGGCCCCGCCGCATTTGACGGTATACGCACCGCCATCGGCCGAAGTGCCAGCTCGAGCGGCAGTCTTCGTGCCGCTGTGCTGGGGATCAACGACGGGCTTGTGTCCAACTTCAGCCTCGTGATGGGTGTAGCCGGCGGTACGAACGACTCCAACATCGTGTTGCTTGCCGGTATCGCCGGGTTGTTTGCTGGAGCATTTTCGATGGGCGCAGGGGAGTGGGTCTCGATGCGTTCACAGCGGGACATGTATGAGCACCTGATCCGTTTCGAAGAGCGACTGTTCGACAACCATCCTGCGCTTGCAGCCGAGCAGATAGCCGAGATCTACGTCAGCAAGGGCATCGACAAAGAACATGCGGCGAATATAGCCAGCCAGCTTATGTCCAACAGGGCCACGGCGTTGGACACGCTCTCACGGGAGAAGTTGGGCGTGGATCCGGACGAACTTGGATCGCCGTGGGCTGCCGCATGGAGTTCCATCCTGGCGTTCACCATCGGCGCTATATTCCCGGTCGCTCCGTTTATATTCGCCAGCGGCAACACGGCCGTAATCGCCGCCGCAATTGCCTCCTCTGTCGCCCTTCTGATCGTCGGCGGCATCATGGCCGCCTTCACCGGCAACTCGGTACTGCGGGGGGGATCCCGCATGTTCGTGATCGGCGCAATAGCCGCCGCCGTAACCTTCGGCATCGGCAGCGCCGTTGGGATGACGCTGGATTGATCGGGAACGATCTGTGTGATTAGACAAGACCTGTTCGGCTTTTACGCGGGTATTCGGACCCTATACGTTCTATCATTCAGGTGATGGATCTCTCCCACATACGCAATTTTTGCATCATCGCCCACATCGATCACGGCAAGTCCACGCTCGCCGACCGATTGATGCAGGCCACCGGCACTGTTTCGGACCGGGAGTTGACCGCGCAACATCTGGATTCGATGGATCTGGAGCGCGAGCGCGGAATTACTATCAAGGCCCAGGCCGTCCGGCTGTCGTACACCGGGGCGGACAAGTCTGAATATCAGCTGAACTTGATCGACACGCCCGGGCATGTGGACTTCAGTTACGAGGTGTCACGAAGCCTCGCCGCTTCTGACGGAGCGCTGCTCGTGGTCGACGCAACACAGGGCATCCAGGCCCAGACGCTAGCCAACATCTACCTGGCGATGGAGTACGACCTTCCGATCATCCCGGTGGTCAACAAGATCGACCTACCGGCTGCTGAGCCGGAACGGGTCGCCGGCGAAATGGCGTCTGCGTTCGGTTTTTCCGATGACGAGTTCGTTTTCGTGTCGGCTAAAACGGGCGAGGGCGTGGTCGAGATTCTGGACATCATCGTGGATCGTATATCCCCGCCGAAAGGCGACCCTGACGCACCTCTCAGGGCGTTGATATTCGACAGCAAGTACGACTCGTACAAAGGCGTTATCGCTTACGTTCGGGCAGTGGACGGTCGGCTTGACAGGACTGGGCGTATCCGGCTGATGGCGACCGGCGCTACTGCTGAGGCGCTTGAAATCGGATACTTCGGCCCGGCCATGACCAGTCAAGAGTCTCTGGAGACGGGCGAAGTTGGCTACGTCGCCACGGGGCTGAAAGACGTAGCGGCCTGCCGTGTTGGCGACACATTGACCATCGGCGGCGCGTCAGATACTGACCCGCTCCCGGGTTACGAACCCATGAAGCCGATGGTGTACACGGGGTTGTACCCGGCAGACGGGGAGTCATTCCCGGAGTTGCGTGATGCGCTTGAAAAGCTGCGACTGAACGACCCCGCTCTCTCGTTTGAACCAGAGTCGTCCGCTGCACTGGGTTTCGGGTTCCGCTGCGGTTTCCTTGGACTGCTTCACATGGATGTGACACAGGAGCGCCTTGAGCGTGAGTATGACCTGACTCTTATCGCAACGGCGCCGAGTGTTGGCTACAAGGTGTTGCTGACGAACGGTGGCGAGATCAATGTGGACAATCCGTCCGCGATGCCGCCCGTTCAGGAGATTGACCAGATCTACGAGCCATGGGTGGACCTGAGCATCGTGACCCCGTCCAGGCACATTGGCGCCTTGATGGAGCTCGTTACGAGTCGTCGCGGTGAGTACACCCGTATGGAGTACCTCCAATCGGTCGATTCAAATCGCGAGGACGCTTCCAGTTCAGCCGCCGCAGATGCTCGCGTGTTGCTTGAGTACAAGATGCCGCTGGCGGAGTTGCTTGTCGACTTCCACAGCCAGCTGAAGTCGCGATCACAGGGCTACGCGTCGATGGACTACTCGATCGGCGAGCCGCGACCGGGCGACATGGTGAAGCTGGACGTTCTTGTGAACTACACGCCGGTGGACGCGCTTTCGATAATGCTCCATCGAGATAATGCGCAGGCACAGGGCCGTGAGCTGGTCGCCAAACTCAAAAAGCTGATCCCCCGGCAGATGTTCGAGGTGCCGATCCAGTCCGCGATCGGCAGCCGAGTTGTTGCCCGGGAGACTGTTAAGGCGATGCGGAAGAACGTCCTTGCGAAGTGCTACGGCGGTGATGTGAGTCGTAAGCGAAAGCTGCTGGAGAAGCAGGCGAAGGGCAAGAAACGGATGAAGAAGATCGGTCGCGTGGACGTTCCGCAAGAGGCCTTCATGGCGGTACTGTCGCTGGAGCGTGACTAGAGAGCTTTTCGGAAACGCGTTTCGCAGGACGTCGGTCGTAGGGGTCGATTGTCATCCCGAGTGTAGTAAAGGGACCTTCACCACCAGGGCATCCCGCCGAACCAGGCAAGTTCTCGCGGAGACATCCGTTCTCCCCGGCTAACTCGGTGTCCTTAGGCTCTCAAAGGACCGGCACTTCCGCGGGAGCGCTAATGCTCCGGGTCCTGGTATGAACGCTCGCCGGCCCTGATCGGCGCGGCGATGCGATTCTCTGGCGGCGGTATCGGGCAGGCCCAGTTGTCGTTATAGGCGCAGAACGGGTTGTAGGCGTAGTTGAAGTCCAGCCAGAGGTCACCGTCGTCGAGTAGATGGACCTCAAGGTATCGTCCTACGGCATAAGTCTCGCCGCCCGCGGTTCCGTCTCGGAACGGCAAAAAGAGCGGGCCATTCTCATCTTCGCGGAAAACCGTGAGTGTTTCCTGTTTCCCGTTGATCTCGACATTTACCGTGGCCCAGCGGTGGGTCAAGGTCACTCCACCCGTAGACAGTGGGATCTCGATCTCCATGGAATCTTCGACCAACGACGGTGTCAATCGGAGGGCGAGTTCAGGTACCTCGTCGAAATAAGACAGGCCGTTGAACCGCTCACGCTGGCCGTCTGTGAGTGGGGAGGCGGGGTCGTTGCCAAAATAGGCGTCTTTTTCGGACCTGAACTGGCTCAGGTGGGACATATCTAGTCGATTCCTGGTGTGGTTCCGATGCGGGTGTGAGTATCGTCCCGGTCGGTTATGTACGGCCTGAATAGTTCAGATGTTGAAATTCGCGTCATGGATCTGACTGTCCAGACTGATTGTTCGATGCGCTACTCGCTCGTTGGGTTCAGCCGGGAATCAGCCCTATCTCGGCGATAACGCTGGCCATGTCGTCCCGTCTGCGCGCCTCGTAGAGGTTTGCGGCGAAGAGGCCTCGTGGCGTTCCAGCATCGATGTGGTCGCCCGCGAACTCCCGGGCATGTAACGGCTCCCGGCCGATCGCTGCGGCTATGGCGTCGGTTAGCTGAATCTCGCCGAGCGCCCCCGCCGAACCAGATTCGATTCGATTGAACACTCCGGGCGTAAGTACGTAACGACCTATGATCGCCAGATCGCTGGGCGCCTCCTCGATGGGCGGTTTTTCGATCAGGCCGTGGACACGATGCACGCCTTCTCCCAGAGGATCGGCATCGATGATCCCGAGACTCGGGATCGCCTCACGCGGAACGCGTTTTGCGGCTACGACGCTGCCGCCGTGCTCCTCGGCTACCTGAGCTAATTGCGCTATGGCCGGCGTGTCAGACCAGATCAAGTCATCCGGCAGTATCACGGCAAAGGTCTCGTCTCCGACGAAATCGCGTGCCATCAGCACGGCGTGACCCAATCCCTTTGCATCGACCTGCTCGATCACCGTGACCTCGGCCAGTCCGTGAATTTTGTGGAGCATGGCCAACCGCTCCGTATCGCCGCGTTCTTCAAGCGCCTTCTCAAGAGCACCATTTGGCGAAAAATAATCGGCTACGGCTTCGAGACCGGGCGATAGAACCATGGCGATCTCATGTATGCCCGCGGCCGCCGCCTCTGCGACGGCGTAATAAATAAGTGGCCTGTCGATGACGGGTAACAGGGGTTTTGGGACGGCGCTGGTGACCGGGAGAAAACGAGTACCTAGTCCGGCTGCGGGTATTACGGCTTTGCGAACTTTCTGAGGCATGCGGACAGTGTATCCAGCGCCTTTGAAAAATGGACAGCGCAGCGATGTCGCTTAATCGGGCGGCGCATTGGGTGTGAATACGTGCCGAAAATGAAAAGCGCGCGACGTATACTGGAAGGTGGTCGTGCTAGGCGGGGAGTTAGCGGTGTCCTGTACCTGCAATCCGCTTCAGCAGGGCTTAATCCCTTCAGGAGGCCGGACACGTTGGTCACTACGTCGTAGATACGGTGTTGAGAGTTGGGTCCTGCGCGGCGAGGCCTCGTGAACCCCGTCAGATCCGGAAGGAAGCAGCGGTAAGTGAGTCACCTCGGGTGACGCAGGTTGGCCTGGCTCGAGTCGTTTTCTACGCGCATACCAGCGTTGTTTGATCGAATGAAGGTGCACGACCACTCCCAGAGTGTTAATCGGGGATCCGCAACGTCCGGTGTAAAACGTCGGCCGGCCGGATCCCCGAAAAGGTCCCTGGGGCAACACTTCCTGAAAGATTCGGCTATTTCAGCGCGCATCGTCGATGCGGCCCGAATCGCACCCGGAGAGACGATCCTTGAGGTCGGCCCGGGACGGGGCGCTATCACCGGGATGCTCGCCGATAAGGCCGATCAACTAGTCCTGATCGAGCTGGACGGCGCACTGGCGGAGATGCTCTCAGAGCGCTACGAATCTCGGGACAACGTCCGGGTTATCGAGTCCGACGCCCGTGATCTCAATTTCGAAGAGGGCGGAGATGTTCCGGAGGTGGTTGGACGGCCCTATAAAGTCGTCGCAAACCTGCCGTACTACGCAGCGGCAAACATCATCCGGCGATTTCTTGAGTCAAACAATCCGCCGACCGAGATCGTGGTGATGATTCAACGCGAAGTGGCGTTGGAGATGGCGGCCGCAGAAGGAAAGATGGGGATTCTTTCGATAGCCACGCGCTTTTATGCTGACACGGAGGTGCTCTTCGATGTGCCTGGCTCCGCATTCATCCCGCCGCCGAAGGTCGTTTCCTCTGTAATTCGCCTGGTCAGGCGCCAGGACAAGCCCCTGGAACTCGACGATGAAGACAGGTTTTTCAAGTTTGTCCGGGCCGGGTTCAAGGCGCCCCGAAAGCAACTGCACAACTCGCTGGCACGAGGCCTGATCATAGAAGTAGCGCAGGCGTCAGACATCATCGCCCGGGCAGACCTGGACTCCATGCGGCGTCCTCGGACCCTGTCGATCGCCGAGTGGGGTCGCCTTTACGCGGCGCACTCGGAGATACAGGCGCACTCAGAGCTAGAGCCGGAGACGGAAAACTGATGGCCTCCCGGTCGGCCCTTGAGTTAGAAGCGCACGCCAAGATCAATCTGACGCTGGAGGTGCTCGGCAAACGCGATGATGGGTTCCACGACATCGTGTCGATCATGCAGACGATCGATCTCCATGATGTGGTGACGCTGAAACCAGCCGACGATATCACGCTCACCTGCGACGATCCGGCCATCGCCGGTGAGGACAATCTCGTGCTTGTTGCAGCACGAAAACTCAGGGAGACGTCCGGCGTGGACCTGGGCGTTGACATCTCGCTGGAAAAGCACATTCCCGTGTCCGCCGGACTGGGCGGCGGATCGAGCGATGCGGCATCAGTTCTGAACGGCCTGAACCAGCTCTGGGAACTCAAACTGGAACTCGATGTGCTCGAGGAGATAGCGACGGGAATTGGCTCCGATGTCCCTTATTTCCTGAGCGGCGGAACGGCTCTTGTGCAGGGCAGAGGCGAACATGTTGTCCCGCTGGCCCACGCGAACATCCGATGGATGGTCGTGGTGTCGCCGGAGTCAGACCTGCCAGACAAAACGGCCCGACTGTACGGCCAGATCAGTGATTCAGATCACACGCGGGGTGTTCTGACGCACAAACTGGCAGGACGGATCAGGGGTGGTGGAGACGCGCCTGCGCAATTTTTCTTCAACGCTTTCGAACCTTATGCGGAGAAGGTATTTCCTGAATATGCAGCGATACGTGAAACATTCCGAAGTCTTGGCGCGATGGGGATCCTGATGTCGGGCGCTGGGCCGAGCATGTTCGCTCTGGCGCCTAGCCGGGAGGTCGGTGTCGCCTGGCAACTCATGCTCCAGATGCAGCACGGCCTCAGAGCGTTCCTGGTGCGTCGCTGGGACCCGCCGGGGCAGGCTCGCAAGTCGACCAGGAGGGCGCACGTGACCCGCGAATCTGCCACATGATAATCGTCGCAGGATTTCTGTCAGGGACGTTGATGGCGCTCGTGTTCGTCGCCCACTTATCGCTGATGTTCGTGTACAACCCGCCGAGTTTCATCAAGACCGTTGACCCCGAAGACAACAAACTGGCGCGCTCGATCCTCATGATGCATGGAGTGGCGTTGGTGATCTGGCCGATAATCGGGATCGTGACGGCCGTTGCTTACTCGGCAATACAAGGTGAGGTCAGTGACTGGATATTTGTTGCGGGGGTGTTCGTGATAGAGCTGTTGATGGCGCCGGTGCTTTTTATTCTGGCGAAGGGCCGGAGGCTTCATCTGCTGGCCGAGTTTGCGGCGTTCTTCATCATCTTCGGGGTGGTGGTCCCAGTCCTGGTCTCGAATGCGTGATCGCCACAGCGAAATAGATTAGACGCGAAAAGACCCCGGCAATTGCCGGGGCCTTTTCAGTCGGGCTTTGTCTGGGCAGGTAGGCGAACTACTTGAGGCTGTCTACTGCTGCCTTGACTGCGTCGTAGTCCGGCTCGATGCCGGGGTTCTCACCGCGCCATACGTACTGGATCGTTCCAGAGTCGTCCACCACGTAAACGGTGCGGTTGGCGGCCGTGTATCCGTCCATGCCAGCGAAGTTCTCCAGAACCGTGTCGTAGGCCCGTGCGGTGTCTGCTGTGTGATCGACAAGGATCGGGAAGTTCAGGTTGTGCTTGGTCTTGAACTCCTTCGCAACGAAGAAGTTGTCGACGGCGATCCCGAGAACATCAGCGTTGGCGGCGTTCAGCTCAGACAGCGAGTCTCTGAATGCGCACATCTCGGTGTCACACACGCCAGAGAAAGCGGCCGGGTAGAAGGATAGAACGACCGTCTTGCCCGAGTAGTCGCTCAGGCTGACGTCGTTTCGGTCACTGTCTTTCAAAGCAAAGGCGGGCGCTTGTGTCCCAACTTCGAGCGGCATATCGGACTCCTGTGTTTGTTCGCTTGTAATGCGCGTTTAGTTCCGGATCGCGCCCGGGCGGCGATTATGGCACGTTCAGGCTCCGTCCGGTGATTATCCGCCGCCGTTAACCGCCATGACGGCCTTGATGATGCCGTCCTGCTGCTTCGAGTACATCTCGTAAGCCTCCGGGATGTCGTCGAAAGTCATCCGGTGGGTGATCAATTTGGCCGGGTCCACCCAGCCGCGATCCATTAGAGACACCAACTCTTTTATGTCCGCTGTCGGGTCACCCGACCCGCGTGACGAACAGGGGATTATGGTGGCTATGCTGCGCATCCAGTCCATGTGTTTGAACGGAATGACGGAACCCAGGCTGATCAGGCTAAAGCCCAAAACCTTGCCGTATCGATTTACGAAGGAGACTGCCTGATTTAGGCCTTCCGGGTCTCCCGAGGCGTCAACCACGACATCCAATCCCTGCCCGTGTGTAAGCTCTGCGATCGCCTCGATCGGATTCACGTTATCGGGATTGATTGTGTGGGTGGCGCCCAACTCTATTGATTTCTCAAGCCGGTAATCGAGCAGGTCGATGCCGATCACCTGCGCGGCGCCTTCGAGAGCCGCAAGATTGGTGAAGGACAGTCCGATTGCGCCTTGTCCTATCACACCGATTCGCAAACCGGCGGTCGGCCCCCAGAGTTTGGTGGCGAATAGTACCGTGCCCATCGGTTGGCACATGAGCCATTCGTCCAGACCACGATCTTCAGGCAACGGAATGGTTAGCGATTTCGGGACGTTAATGTACTCGACGAGCCCGCCAAGGGAGTCCGGATTCATGAAATCCGGGAGGACGATCATGCGTTGGCCGATATCGATGCCATCGGCGCGCGATTCGACCACTGTCCCGGCTATCTCGTGGCACGGAGCTCCGGCTCGGCTTGGGTACATCTCTTCCGGAAGCACCTGGTCGTACTGCATGTGCGTGTCACTGCCACATACCGAGACCTGCTGAACCTTGAGGAGGATTTCACCTTCCGCTGGCTCAGGAGTGTCGATGTCATAGAGCTCGAACGTCTGTGGTGCGGTAATTCGTGCTGCTCTCATTGATCTGTCTCCCTTGCTACTTGACGGAGATGACTGTCTTGATGATTCCATCTTTCCTGTCGGCGTACAGGTCGTATGCCTCCGGGATCTGATCCCATGTGTGGGTGTGGGTGGTCAACCGTGCCGGGTCCATCCAGCCGCGGTCCCGGAGGGCGACCATGTCGGCGATACATGAGGTTGCGTCCACGGAGCCGGCGGAACCGGTCGGGATGACCCTGACCTCTTTGCGCATCCACTCCTGGTGACGGAACACCGTGGGGTTGGTCGCGGTCTCGACGAGGCTGAAGCCAATCACGAGCCCACGTTGGTTGACCAGGTTTACCGCCTGGTTGAGGCCGTCGGCATCACCGGAGGCATCAACGACCACGTCAACACCCTTGCCTCCGGTGGCTTCCGCAATCGCCTCGACCACGTTTTCTTTATCGGCGTTGATCGTTGCAGTAGCGCCGAACTCCGTGGACTTTTCCAGCCGGTAGTCTTCGAGATCGATTGCGATCACTTCCTCCGCGCCCTGGTTGGCGGCGATCATGGTGAACGAGAGTCCGATGGCACCCTGGCCCAGGACGGCGATGCGCTTGTCGTCGGTCGTGCCCCATCGCCTTGCGGAGTACAGGACGGTGCCGGAGGGCTGGCACATTAGCCACTCATCCGTGCCTCCGTAGTCCGGGAGGGGGATTATTCGACTTGTGGAGATCAACTCCGCAAGGCCGCCCGAAGAAATCTCTCCGGCTGCGTTGCGCTCCGTCAGAACGATCGCGCGCTGGCCGACCTTATAGTCCGGGTTTTTGGACTCGACGATCGTCCCCGCTATCTCGTGGCAGGGCATGCCGGGCGTGAACGGGTACTGCTCTTCAGCGAAGACGGGCTCGTAGCGCAGGTGCGTGTCGCTTCCGCAGATCGAAACGTGCTCGATCTCAAGTAGAACCTGTCCGTCGGCAACGGTCGGGTCCGGCGCCTCGGTAGCTTCCAGCTTTCTTGGGCCTGTGAGCGAATAGGTCTTCATCTGGAGTGTGTTCCCTTCTGCATCGGGTGCCTGATCTTTTTTGTTACGTATTTAACGGGGCGGCGAGCTAACCGTCGTTACAAGTCAATTAATCGATAGCGATCGCAATCTTAATCACCCCATCGGCACGATCTGCGTACATCTCGTATGCGTCCTGTACCTGGTCCCATCCAACGCGGTGAGTGATCAACTCCGCTGGGTCCCACCAGCCTCTATCTCGCAGTCCAACCATGTCACGGATGGGCGCTACCGGATCGATAGCTCCTGCTGCGTTCGTCGGGAGAATGAGAACTTCTTTGCGCATCCACTCCTGGTGTCTGAGGATCGAGGGCTCGTCCGCCGACACAAGGCTGAATCCGATGATGGTGCCGCGATTTCGCACTAACTGGAGCGCCACGTTGATGCCGTCCGGGTCCCCGGTGGCTTCAACAACGCAATCGACACCTTTTCCCTCTGTCAGATCCATGACCGCATCCAGGACATCGTCCCGGTCAGCGTTCAGCGTCACTTCGGCTCCCAGCTGGGACGCCTTTTCTAATCGGTAATCGTCAAGATCAACACCGATCACCATCCGAGCGCCCATGCGAGAGGCCACAGCCGTAGTGGAAAGGCCGATCGCTCCCTGTCCCAGTACGAGGAATGTCTTTTCGTCGGTCGTGCCCCACTCTCGGCTGGCCTGGATTGCGGTCCCGGCGGGCTGGCACATTACCCAGTCCGCGGTGTCGCCATAATCAGGCAGGGGGATGATCTTTTCGCTCGCCATATATTCCGCAAGTCCGCCGGTGGTCATGCCGACCCCGGGGGCGAAACTCGGCAGAATAATCGCCCGCTGGCCGACCGGGTGATTCGGATTCTTGCTCTCGACTATCGTCCCGGCGATCTCATGGCAGGGGAGACCGGGAGCGAACGGGTATCGTTCTTCAGGAAGGGTCGGATGAAAATTGAGATGCGTGTCGCTGCCGCAGATGGAGACGTGCTCAATCTTCAGTAAGACCTGTCCATAAAGGGGCTCCGGGTCGGGCGCAGTCACCTGCTCCAGAGTCTGTGGGCCGGTGAGTTGATAAGCCTTCATACGGACATCACCGCCGTATATCTACTCAGCATTGATCTCCATCACGACCTTAATGACGTTGTCTTTTCTGAGCGAATACATCTCGTACGCTTCTGGAATGTCGTCCCAGGCGAAGTGATGCGTCGTGAACATAGCCGGGTCCATCCAGCCCCTGTCCCGGAGTGCGACCATCGATTCGATAGCCTCCGTCGGGGTGGCGGAACCGCCGGAACTCGTGGGATGGATAAAGACCTCTTTCCGCATCCACTCCATGTGACGAAATACGACATGCGCTTCCGTCGGGATGAGGGAGAAGCCGATGATCAACCCTCGCTGATTGACGATCTGTACCGCCTGATTGATGCCGTCAGGGTCGGCCGATGCATCGACAACGACGTCAACGCCCCTGCCGCCGGTCATCTCTTCGATTGCCTCTATGACGTTGTCGCGGTCAGGGTTAATGGTGTGGGTCGCTCCGACTCTGGTAGCCATGTCGAGCCGGTAGTCCAGCAGATCGATGGCGATCACCTCTATCGCACCCTGGTTGGCGGCGATGTTTGTGAATGAGAGGCCAATTGCGCCCTGGCCCATGATTGCGATGCGTTTGTCGTCCGTGGTGCCCCAGCGTCTTGACGAATAGAGAGCGGTGCCCGCGGGCTGGCACATCAGCCAGTCAGCCGTACTTCCGTAATCAGGGAGTGTAATGACCTTGGAACTTGCGATGTAGTCCGCCAGGCCGCCGCCGCGATGCCCGCCCGCCGCAACCGCCGTTTCCGGCAGGACGATGGCGCGTGTCCCGACCTCAATCCCGGGTTTCCGGGACTCGACAACGATCCCCGCGATCTCGTGACACGGCGATCCGTAGAACATCGGGTAACGCTCTTCAGGGAGCGCCGGTTCGTAGTTCAGGTGGACGTCGCTGCCACAGATCGAGCTGTGCTGGACTTTGAGTACAACCTCGCCGTCTTCGGGCGTCGGATCGGGAGCATCGACGAGATCCAGTCGACGCTGCCCGGTCAATTGATAGGCCTTCATGCCGGTCTCCGAATCCCTCTAGCCGTTGATGGCCATTACAACCTTGATGACCTGGTCTGACCGGTTCGCGTACATCTCGTAAGCGTCCGGAATGCCGTCCCAGCCAACGCGGTGCGTAATCAGCTTGGCGGGGTCCGCCCAGCCGCGGTCACGAAGAGCGACCATCTTCTCGATGGCTTCCGTCGGGGTTGGAGAAGCTCCTGATACGGTCGGCGCCAGGCGGGCGGCCTTGCGCATCCATGCCTGGTGGTTGAACACAACCGGGTTGGTAGCGGAAATGAGGCTGAACCCGACGATCAGACCAAACCGGTTGACAATACTGACGGCCTGGTTCAGGCCCTCGGGGTCGCCTGATGCGTCCGCGACAACATCCACGCCCACGCCCTTGGTCATCTCCTGGATGGCCTCTGCGACGTTTTCTTTGTCGGCGTTGATTACGTCGGTGGCGCCCATCTCTTTGGCCTTGTCGAGACGGTAGTCCTCGAGGTCTATCGCGATCACCTGCCGCGCGCCTTGGGCCGCGGCGATCATGGTGAACGACAGCCCGATTGCGCCCTGGCCGAGGATGGCGATGCGCTTGTCTGATGCGTTGCCCCACTGTCGGGCGGAGTACAGGACAGTTCCGGACGGCTGGCACATTACCCACTCATCCAGGCCGCCGTGGTCCGGAAGGGCGATGATGCGGCTGCTCGCGATGTACTCGGCAAGTCCGCCACCGGACGGGCCGGTCTCCGGGTTGTAGTCCGGCAGTACGATGGCGCGCTGTCCTACTTTGTAGTCCGGGTTGCGGGACTCGACGACTGTCCCGGCGATCTCGTGGCATGGCGCGCCGGGAACGGACGGGTAGCGCTCCTCAGGCAGAACTGGCTCGTAAGACAGGTGCGTGTCGCTGCCGCAGACTGAAGCCTGCTCGATCTTGAGAAGAACCTGTCCCTCTGCCGGCGTCGGCGTCGGGGCTTCGATGAACTCAAGCTTTCGGGGACCGGTGAGCTGTACCGCTTTCATGGCTTCTTCAAGTTCCTTTCGCGCATTCAGTGCGCTCCATGTTCTTTATTTCTGGGTCTGGGCAGCCTGAAATGGTGGTGTCTTAATCCTGTTGCATGACCACTTTGATCACGCCGTCGCTGTGGTCTGAGTACATGTCGTACGCACCCTGAATATCTTCCACACCGAATCCCACCCTGTGGGAGATGAGCTTGCCCGGGTCGACATAGCCAACTTCCTTCATACGGATCATCTGGCGAATCGTATCGGTGGGCCGGTCCGTGCCTGCTACCTGAGTCGGGATGATTGTGGCGGCTTTGCGCATCCAGGCGGAGTGATTGAACTCGGTCGACCGGCCGCCGAGGAGGCTGAAGTTGATGATGGTTCCGTGGCGCCTCACTATGGAGACCACGGTGTTAAGCCCCTCTGCCGCGCCACTGGCATCGATGACGTAATCCAGGCCCTGGCCGTCCGTGAGATCGTCGATGGCCTCGACAAGGTTGACGTCATCCGGGTTAAGCGTGGTCGAAGCGCCCATCTCCATGGACTTGGTCAACCGGGCCTCGACAAGGTCGATGCCGATGACCTGCTCGGCGCCTTGAGCGGCGGCGAGCATTGTGAAGGAGAGGCCGATTCCGCCCTGGCCGAGTACACCGATGGTCTTGCCCGCCGGGTTGTTCCAGTAACCCGCGGAGTAAAGAACGGTGCCGGAGTGCTGGCACATTACCCACTCTTCAATCGGACCTTCGTCCGGTACAGGGAGGACCCTGTCCGGGGTCTGGGCTACATATTCCTGGAGTCCGCCGAAACTGGGTCCGGGGAGCACTACCACCCTCTGGCCGACGTTAATATCGTCCGTCTTACTCTCGACGACGACTCCGGCGATCTCGTGGCAGGGGCGGCCAGTGGGAAGTGGGTAGTCCTCTTCTTTCGTGAGGCCGTGGTATATCCCGTGGATGTCGCTGCCGCAGACCGAGGAGGCCTGGACCTTGATGAGTACTTCCCCGTTAACTATTGAAGGTGTCTCGACATCGACCATTTCAAAGGTCTGAGGGGAGGTAAGTCGTGCGGCTTTCATCTGCTCTCCAACTATGTTGTTGTGGGGGACGCGCGGGACGCGATTCTTTACATGAGCCCGGTACGGGCCGAGCGGGATGATACACCCGCACCAGCCCGATGCGCGCCTTTGACGCGGCGATCAACCAGAACTGAGTGCCCTGAATCACGGTTAAGTGCCCCCGTCACCTGTATACTCGGCAACCGGTTTCCGGGATGGCGCGGGAGCGTATCCGGCGCATGTTCCAACGTCCCGTTATTCCCTGAATGAGGAGGCTCCGTTGGCAGTTGCCAGGAAGAAGATAGGATTCATCGGTTCTGGCGCGATCGCCTGCTACATAGGGGCGTTCCTCGCGAAAGATGGGCATGAAGTAACGCTCATCGATGGCTGGCCCGAGCAGATCGACAAGATCAAGGCGGACGGCATTTCGGCCACCGGCCCACACGAGCCTTTCAACCAGAAGGTCCGGGCGCTTCATATCAACGAGGCACAGTCCCTTTCACGGGGAGACGAGTTCGATATCGGATTCGTCGCCATGAAGGCGTATGACACACGATGGGCCGGCGCGTTTATCGACCGTTTCGTCAAGCCAGAAGGCTACATAGTCGCCTCACAGAACTGCTGGACGGACGGCGTGCTGGCGGAAGCCGTCGGAGAAGGCCGGGCCGTCGGCATGATCATGTCCGGGATCACGGTGGCGGTGTGGGAACCGGGGAAGGTGGAACGAGGCGCTGATAAGACGGGCCGCGAGCTTGGCCACGACGTGTTCCGCGCCGGGGAGCATGACGGCTCCATCACCCCTCGAACGGAGGAGCTGGCCGAGATCATGTCGATCGTCGACGGATCTTTCGCTACGGACAATCTGTTTGGCGAGCGCTGGACCAAGCTGTGCCAGAACGCATCGGGCAACCCGGTCCAGGCCATGACCCTGCAGGGCGGGATCGACGTGGTCTCGACAGCCCGCGGACGCCAGATCACAATCATGCTCCTCAAAGAATGCGCCAAAGTGGGCTTGGCCGCGGGCTTCAAACTTGCGAACATCCGGGGCGTGTCCGCTGAAAAATGGGCAAGCGCAGACCAAGGTGACGTTTACGAAGAGTTGGACAATATGCTGGTACCGAGTGGATCCGGCGGCATCAACTGGAAGTCTTCGATGGCCCAGGACATCACCAAGGGTCGACGGTCTGAGACCGAGTTCATGAACGGCTTTGTCGCCGAGACCGGGAAGAAAGCCGGGGTCGCCACGCCGGTAACCGACGCGGTGATCGAGGTGATGGCGGCTATCGATGCGAAACAGCTCGACCCTTCTCCAGACAACATCGAACTCACACTCCGGAAGGCGGGGGTTTAGCCCGCTCTTGCTGCTAGACCTTCACGTACATACCACCCGCGGCAGCGGGGACAGCAGTCTTCGGCCGGAAGAGCTCGTCGAAGAGGCTATCCGTCTCGGGCTTGATGGTGTTTGCCTGACCGAGCACACGTATTCATGGACGGATGACGAGATTGAACGGGTCGTCGGTGAGACCGGCATCCGCCTGTATCGGGCGCTTGAAGTTGAGACAGAC